>NZ_JAUBSB010000100.1:0-12845 GCF_036702135.1 Microcoleus sp. LAD1_D3
TTGAATGTTCGGTGTCAAAATAGGACTAATCAAAGTAACCGACTGGATCAGCTTGAGTTGCCAGTTGATAGGATTATGCCAACAGGAGAAAGATTTGAAGCTGTTGGAATTTCTCTTGACCGACGGGGAAAACCTTGGATATGGGTGGGCAGCCATTCTATGAGCAGCACCCGCTGCTGGGTGAGAGCTAATAAGAGTTATGTCATACCATTTCAAAGAATTAATCGCAACCTATAGCCTTTCTCGCTATAGTGAGGTATGTTAAATTCCTTTATTGGTAAGGTTTCCGATTCAAAGAAATACCTCATGTAACTGATAACTGCTATAAATAGTTGATGTTTTTAAGAAGCTGGCACTTACAGAAAACCCGTCACAGTCGCAGTGTAGCGGGTGTAAAGGTTTTAAAGGGTTTATATCAATTGCGCGATTGTTGGATATAGCGAGAAACATTACCAATCGCTTCAACGGCGTACTTGTTTCCTAAATCAAACGCTAAGGCTCGTTTGAAATTGACTAACGCAGTTTGGTAGTTTTTCTGTTTCATTCCTGCGTATCCCAAATTCATACAGGTTTTAAAATCTGGACAAGAACCGGGTATCGCCATCACGTAAGGCTCGACAACGTTAATCTGGGTAAATGCTTTGATATCCCCTGGTTTGAGGAGTAAGGCTTGCTGGAAATATCTGAGCGCCTGGGCTGCATCCGAATTAAGCTGCGCTTCTCCCCGACTCATGCAGTCGGTGAATGTCAGGCAAACGCTTCCCGAACCTCCGCCACTGGGCGAACTTGACCCAGAACCCGACCCAGAACCCGACCCGGAACCTGACCCGGAACCCGAACCATTGTGACAATGGTAGTCTCCGGTTTTGCGATTGGTATGACATCCGCTGGCATCAGTGCGACCCGGATGTCCCCAGCTACTCTCCGCAAGCGAGACAGTCAATAAAGCTAAAAAAGCAGCAGCCAGGGCTTTGGATACCTTGCAATTAATTTTCATGGGGTTTCATTCGGGTTTGGGATTGCAGTCAAACAAGCCGTAGATGCAGCGGAATCAAGAGCGAGTTGCGATCGCGTTTCGATCACCCTATAGCGTCTCGCATAAAAATCCACCTCTATCTCTACCTTAATTCCCTTTTTGTTTTGATACGTCTGTACAAACACGCAGTTATAGAGATTTGACGTTCTGAAGCAGGGAATTGGTATATCCTGATGAATCTGTAGAAGTTTTAAGCCCTGGGTCAGGATATGAACCTATCTTGAGGGTTGTAGGGGTTCCAAATCCAAGATGGAGAAATTGAGTTTCCTGGGCTAGTTACACCGATCGCAAAGTCTCTAGCCTCATCGTTTAACTGCCGTCAACGGGTGAAGACAGAAAAACCCGGACTGCCACCATATAGGCTATCCGGGCTTTTTCATTCAATTAGCTTCCCCAACGAGTGGGGAGATTAATTGCTCCTCCGTTTCCAAACCCACCACCAAGGAAGGAAAAGTTTCCATTCAATTAGTTTCCCCAGCGAGTGGGGAGAAAACAAGAATTAATAAAGCAATTGGTGAGTTATTTTGTTTCCATTCAATTAGTTTTCTCAACGAGTGGGGAGTGGTTCATTCGATCGTACATGGGCGGTTTGTTTGCGTTTCCATTCAATTAGTTTCTCCAACGAGTGGGGGGCTGCAAGTATTTTTTAGAATGCGAAAAAATTGCTAAGTTTCCATTCAAGTAGTTTCCCCAACGAGTGGGGAGTGAGTCGGGAGTCGTGAGTCGTGAGTAGTGAGTCTAAAGCAAGAGGAGGAGTTAAGGTTATATCTCTTTATACGTTTCCATTCAATTAATTTCCCCAACGAGTGGGGAGAAGAAACTGCAAGAGCAAGCACGTTGATCTAAAATCTTGTTTCCATTCAATTAGTTTCCCGACCGAGTGGGGAGTCCTCGCTGCTCGTTCATGCAATCTACGAATATTTCACGTTTCCATTCAATTAGTTTCCCCAGCGAGTGAGGAGTCACTCACTTATTGTACAAGCTTTTGTCGAGCCAGGGGTTTACAAGTTTCCATTCAATTAGTTTCCCCAACGAGTAGGGAGACAAGAAAAATATCAGCACCCAATTCTGAATCTAGAAAGCGGCGGGTTTCCATTCAATTAGTTTCCCCAGCTAGTGGGGAGGTTCGGGCTGCCGTAGGCGGTGTTCAAAGGATTTGGAATTTTAACTTCCAGTTTCCATTCAATTAGTTTCCCCAACGAGTGGGGAGGAGAGACTGGCGCTTGCCGTCCGCTTGTTGCCGTTGATGAGTTTCCATTCAATTAGTTTCCCCAGCGAGTGGGGAGTTGCTACCTAAATTAGTAGCTGAGGATGAGGCTGAAGATTTCTTGTTTCCATTCAATTAGTTTTCCCAACGAGTGGGGAGCTGACGGTGCCGCACATGACGACGGTCGCGCTGGGGTTTCCATTCAATTAGTTTCCCCAACGAGTGGGGAGTAGAAAAGACCTCGGATGAAAGCGATCTTGGGTTATGTTTCCATTCAATTAGTTTCCCCAACGAGTGGGGAGAGATTGAGTTTACAGATGTGATCTCGACTGTACCGATGCTCCTGTTTCCATTCAATTAGTTTCCCCAGCGAGTGGGGAGTCAAAGATATTAATCGGATCGGCTCAGCACTCTTGGATCTAGAGTTTCCATTCAATTAGTTTCCCCAGCGAGTGGGGAGGCATCGGCCTCGCTGCGTTTGGGGTCGCCTTGGCCCCTATGGGATTTATGTTTCCATTCAATTAGTTTCCCCAACCAGTGGGGAGGCTTCAGGGGAATATTTTTCCGGCTCAAAATGCACGTCACCGCGTTTCCATTTAATTAGTTTCCCCAACCAGTGGGGAGTTTCGTATTGCTTTTGGATATCATGCTGAAGCTTTGGAAATTGGAATTCACGGCAACAGTGATCCGCACGAGTTTCCATTCAATTAGTTTCCCCAACGAGTGGGGAGATGCGGTCACTTCTCGCACAACTGATTTCGGATGCCCATGACAAAGGGTTTCCATTCAATTAGTTTCCCCAACGAGTGGGGAGTAGATACGATCGGGCAGTGGATGTCCGGTGATGAGTTGTTTCCATTCAATTAGTTTCCCCAACGAGTGGGGAGTTAGAAACTCTCTCAAAAGTTACGCGCTGGTTGAACTGGAGAAATCCAAGTTTCCATTCAATTAGTTTCCCCAACGAGTGGGGAGTCAACAGGGAATACTACCGAGGCTACAACGCCGCCTTAGTCGAGTTTCCATTCAATTAGTTTCCCCAACGAGTGGGGAGGCGCAGCTCAAGATAGTAACTTCCGAAATGCTTCTACGTTTCCATTCAATTAGTTTCCCCAATGAGTGGGGAGGGTAATTGTCGGATACGACGACGAGAAAGGTTGCTGGATTGTACATGAGTTTCCATTCAATTAGTTTCCCCAACGAGTGGGGAATCCTCAAGCTGTAATAGAAGCAGCAAATCTGGCTGAGTTTCCATTCAATTAGTTTCCCCAGCGAGTGGGAGATTCAACCATCAGAGGCGTATGAAAAACAATGACAGTTTCCATTCAATTAGTTTCCCCAGAGAGTGGGGAGGCTAGGTCAAACCAAGAATGCTCAGTGGGGTCAATTATGGTTGTTTCCATTCAATTAGTTTCCCCAGCGAGTGGGGAATCTACAATAGTAATGATTCTCATAATGGCGGAAGCTCTTGGGTTTCCATTCAATTAGTTTCCCCAGCGAGTGGGGAGTCTTCTATGATACACCCCAGACAGTGCAAGATGTCTAGAGGGCCTTTGCGAGGCTCAGAGGTTTTACGTCAAATTAAAACTTGTGACTACCCAGAAAACATTCCCAAAACCCTTACGCAGTAAGCTTGCGAGGCTGAGAACGCAAAAACGTCATTTGAGGTATTTTGTCACCAGCCTCGCGAGGTTAGCGGAGGCTAGATCAGGATAGCAACATATCCTGAGCCAGAGTGTGAAACTGCTAAGGTCATTAAATAGTGTCAAGCGCGTGACACACGATTTTAAGTGTCCTTAACCGGACGGGCAGGCAGCTATTTTCCCACTCACTCCAAAACCTTGTTCTAGGCGGACATAATCCTTTTTCCCAGCCTACGGCTTGAAACTGGTACAGCCTCCCTTTGGAGCCAGAAGTTAGAGAGCAGGGTGTGCTGTAAACAACTGTAGACAGAAAAACCCGGACTGCCACCCTATAGACTATCCGGGCTTTTCCATTCAGTTAGTTTCCCCAGCGAGTGGGAAGTGAGCAAAAATGCCTCACCTGATGTTGGCTAAATGCGCTGAAAGTCTAGCGTTTCCATTCAATTAGTTTCCCCAGCCAGTGGGGAGCTTAATCCAGGGCGCGAGATTGCAGACATTCTCAAAAAGTTTCCATTCAATTAGTTTCCCCAGCTAGTGGGGAGTCCACTAATTCTTGTGTTGGCTGTTGGTAGCGGATTTTACGTTTCCATTCAATTAGTTTCCCCAGTGAGTGGGGAGTGCAGAATTTCTGCTCAGGGGCGATCGCACGTGGGAAAATCCGTTTCCATTCAATTAGTTTCCCCAACGAGTGGGGAGCCCCAGAAAGTGCAAAACGTAACGGCAAGCGTAAACCTCAGTTTCCATTCAATTAGTTTCCCCAACGAGTGGGGAGCAATACTGGGCTATTCATAGCGATTATTACACCACTTTCGAGTTTCCATTCAATTAGTTTCCCCAACGAGTGGGGAGTTGTTCCAAAGAGCAAAGTCAAGAAAGCCGTCCTGTTTCCATTCAATTAGTTTCCCCAACGAGTGGGGAGAAAGATCTTTCTGGTTCAAAAGTTTATAACAACGATATCGGTTAGTTTCCATTCAATTAGTTTCCCCAACGAGTGGGGAGTTATTACTCCTTTCACCTTAGATTCTGATGTACAGCTTGGGTTTCCATTCAATTAGTTTCCCCAACGAGTGGGGAGTGGGGAGGTAGAACAGATAGGTCAATGGATGAGCGGAGACGAGTTCGTATTTCCATTCAATTAGTTTCCCCAACGAGTGGGGAGCCTACTTATGAAGCACTGATGGACAGGTTTCCTCTTCAATTTCCATTCAATTAGTTTCCCCAACGAGTGGGGAGACAGGTACACCCGTCTCGAACTCGCTCGCGGAAGCGTGGACGATGATATTTCCATTCAATTAGTTTCCCCAACGAGTGGGGAGTGTTACAGATTAAACGTCAATTAGATAAAGTCTGTAACCTACAGTTTCCATTCAATTAGTTTCCCCAACGAGTGGGGAGAAAAGCCACAAGCGGCCACTAAGACAGAGAGAAGTTTCCATTCAATTAGTTTCCCCAACGAGTGGGGAGCTTAAGAAGGGCAAACACAACGCCCTGGTACTATAGTTTCCATTCAATTAGTTTCCCCAACGAGTGGGGAGGAAGTTCAAAATAGACTGCAATCTACAAGATTGGGAGGTTTCCATTCAATTAGTTTCCCCAACGAGTGGGGAGGAAGTAGTCTTTTAAGGTTCAATCATGACTTTTATTAATTTGAAGTTTCCATTCAATTAGTTTCCCCAACGAGTGGGGAGTCCTCTATGATACACCCAAGACAGCGCAAGGTGTCTAAAAGCCATTTGCGAGGCTCAGATATTTTTTGTGGAACTCACACCTGTGTTCGCTCGCGATAATTCTTGAAACCCTTGCCCAGTAATGCTGCGAGGCTCATAACGCAAAAAGGTCGTTTGAGCTAATTTACTGCCAGCCTCGCAACCTTAGCTAAATAATCACTGACCCAGGTGCTTTTGTCACCGGCGCTCCCACTCCCAAAACCTCCACCTGTCCCAAAGTATGGCGCGACACAGGATAAAACCGGATGCTATCCTCTTCGAGATTTACCTTTTGCTCAACTCGCGATCGCAATTCATCAAACTTAGCCCGACTGAGTACGCACTCAAAAGCGCTATACTGCACCCAAGTCCCGTAACCTTCCAACAAATCATGCACTTTAGAGCGCCGTTTGTTGTCGGGAATATCGTAAATCACCACGTAGAAAAGCAAGGCTTAACGAATTTGGTAAGGTTTATAAAGCTCGGTTGGGTTGTAAACGAACTGTTTGTAAGTTTTGATTTGTTGGTTCAGCAAATCCCACTTAGGCTGCTTGCCGGAGTCAGTTTCAATTTCCTCCTCCATGCGTTCTAAAAAAGCTTTCAGGTACTTGCGCCTGCCAGTATCATTTAAGAAACACCCCCCGTTACTGTAGGCAAAATCGCTGCCAGCATCCACAAATCGGCGGTTGACTAAATAAGTAACTAACGAATCAATAATAGGTGCCCGAAATTCCTCAATCAAATCCGAAGCCAAAGCCGCATGGCGTTCCGTTCCCTGGTGCAAACAAGCCGAATACGGATCTAAACCTTGCAATTCGATCAAACTCAACAAATGATTCCAGAGAACTTGATAGCCAAAACTGAGCATCGCATTAACCGGATTACCCGGAGGGCGGCACGACCTGCCGACAAACACAAAATCAGGATTGCTGAGACATTCTTCAAAAGCCGAGAAATACTGAGCAGCCCCCGCACCTTCCATCCCCATCAACTTCTCAATAGTTTCAGCCTCCCCAGCTTTTTTGATTAAATGTTCCAAACAGTCGATCGCAAAAGCAATGACATCAGAAGCTTGTCGGCGCTGCTGCCGCATCAGGATAACGCGGCTGTTTTTCAGCTTAGCTTGCACAATGCGTCTGGCTACTTGCAAACGTTCAGCAAAACACAACTGTTGCTGATAGCGAGAGAGTTGCCGATAACCGCGTTCGATCGGAAGAATGCGGCCGTAACAGTAACCCATGCGGGAAAGATAAGCGATGGGAATACTCCGCCACAGACAAGTCCTAATTGCTTGAGTTGTGACTTGAGATTGACCAAAAATCAGCAGTTGTTCAAGGAGAGGAAGCTGAATTTCACCGAGTACAGATTCGCCTTTTTTGATGACCAGCATTTCTTGGTGCAAGGAAACGTAACAACCCGGCTGAGAAACGTAGACGGTACGCATAAGCAATAAACCCGCCGCTGCAAAATTGTTGGTTATCTGTCTAAATTTTGGGAATCGCCACGGCGCGGGCTAATTTGCGACGATTCTGGGGTAGATTCTAAGGGAATTTGGATTTCTGGGGCGCGAGAGGGCTGGAGATAGCGAACGATTTGGTCGGCGATGGTCGATGCAAAAAAAGTGGCTACTGTGACAAGGAATGTGTTAGAAATTACGGTGGCCAATTCCAGGGGTGCGATTAAGAGGATGATGAGAGTTGACGGCGGCTAGGGAGAAGTTACGGATTGTGGATGCACGGGATGTGATGTACATAGTGCGGTATTTTGTGTTGAATATGGATGGTAAAGTTTGGTTTTAGATAGCGGTTGAGGGTGAAAATTGTTAGTTAATTTTGTTAGTTGGCTGGGGATTTAGACCCCCGGCTCGAAATCATCTGCCATTAACTCTGCAAAACATCTGTTAATAAATTACAGATTTTACTGTTAAGAACATTAAAGGAATTATTATCCGGTACTGCTGTTTTTTGCCGCAAAATATCCCGCAAAATTTTAAGGATTCTTCCTGGATTTTCTAGTTCAGAAATTCCTTCAAAACTGTGGGTATTGATATTTCGCAGTAGGCAATAATCGTTTAATTGTCCGAGTAATTCCAACAACTCGGAAAACTCCTGCTGATAGTATTCCAAAATTGCTATTAGCACAATTCGGCTGGGGAATCCTTGTGAAAACCTAAGTTGTTCACCATTATCTAGTGTGTAGTCGTTCAAAAAACAATCAAGATTTCCGCCATCAAAATCTTTAAGCTTATGCCGAAACCCTTGAGTTTCTATATAACTTTTTGGGAAAAATCCGAGCTTAGTTTCTACTAAAAAGCGGAGAAATCCTTCTTGGAATTTGAAAATATCTGCCACAAAATCCGCATATTGCTGATTTTTAAGCTTAGTTATAGCTCTGAAATAGACTTCTTTAAACAGGGATATCTGATCTTTTTCCCGGAGACTGCTGATTTCTGAAATAAATTCCGGTTCGACAAGATTAGCAAAAGGCTGGATGACCTCGGAAGCGCGCTCAAAGTCAAAAGCGATGCGATACTGACCGTACTCAAGCAAAGCAATAATTAGGTTGGTGGAGAGATTGCTATCTTTGAGAGTGACTAAAGCGCCACTATAATTATAATCTTCAATTTGCCGCTTGACAACTTTGAAATCAAATTCATTTTTCAAAGTATCGACATTAGTTTGGAAAACGCGAGGCTGTCCCTCTTTCATTTCTTTAGGGTTTCGCACTTGCCAAACTGAACTGTGTGGAGCATATCCTGCTGCTTGTAAAAGGCTCCAGGAAGTTTTCATAACAGGCGTTCCAGAGGAAGCATTAAATTCTAATCTATCTTGTTTACTTAAGAAGGGAACTGCTTTTTCTAGACCTTTTCGAGCTTCTTGAACTGCTAATAATAGACTGACGGGATCGGCAGAAAGTTCTGCGCCAACGAGGACTAATTCGATGGTTTCTTTTGGGAGGTTAAAAGGTTTGTCTTGCAGCCAATGTTTGGTATCGTTAGCTTTTTGGGCGACATCTTGAGTGTGAAGAAGAATGACGCGGCGAATGCTGTATTTTTGGTCGAGAAGGTGGCGGATTAAAGTGGCGATCGAGCCTTCATGCTCGGTGTTGTCGGAGTAGGGGTCTTGTTGGCCGACGAAGGAGAGGACGATGCTGCTTGCCATTGTTGTTACCTGGATAATTTGTGGGAAGTTTTAGGGAGAAATGGGCAAGCAGGATGCTTACCCGAACAGACAGAAGAAAAAATGTGCGATCGCATTTTTATCTGCGTCGAGGGCCGGGCTTAGGTAAATTTGAAGGTGGTGGCTGACTGCTGGAAGACATTTGACCGTAAACTAAAATAGCTCCTTGGTTTTTAAGTTCTGTGGCTAAATTCAAACGGTCAGGATGATTGCTACCAAAAATAGTTACAACTTGATAAGGCGAATCTGCCGGAAAAATTGACTTAATCCACACAAAAGAAGGAGTTCCTAATTCTCCACCGACATTGGCATTGCCAGTGCCGCCGCTGACTCCTTTAAATCGAGTGTCGCCGTACAGCAGATTCAAAGCAGCACCCTTAATATTGGCGCTATCGCCTTCATTTTGCCAGTTTTTAACTTTCTCTGGATTGAGCAAAACAGCATCTTTTAACAGCCAAATTTGAGCATTTGTATCCAACACATCTTGATGGCGCTGTTTGTTCCCCGGTTGACCAGGACTGCTGTTATAACTCTTAGTTGAAGACTGTACAGCTTTAAAAGCAGTGGTAACACTTTTAAAAAAAGTCCGCCATTGTTGCTCATTACTAACAAGCGGTAAATTATCCCCATCTATAAACCAATGACAGCCACGCATCCGACCATTTAATAGGTGCAAAGGGCGGCGAGAACCGCGTCCAACTCCTCCAAGATGAGAACCTAGAATCAGGCAACCTTCTATTAAGCTCAAATACTTGACTTCTGTAGCCTCCAAAATAATTTTTCCAGTATATAAATAAGGGTCTTTCCGTTGAGATGGGTTAATGCGAGTGCTTACTAAAATTTTACCTTGTTGCCCCAACTTGCCAAAGAGTAACTCTTCTAAAGTTACACAAGTGGTAGCATCATATAATCCCAAGGCTACAGCCCGAAACCAATAACGCAAAATACCCCGAATAGCTGTCGGTCTAAATTCAGGATTTCCTTGGTATTTATTATCTTTTGTGGGCGGGTTACTGCCGTACATCCCTTGAGTCCATAGCTCAAAATCAAAGCTTTTGCTGTGACCTAACTGTGCTTCTTGGCTAACAGTGCGGCCGTAACCACCGCTGACGCGAGAACCAATACCGCCAGTTTTGAGCGCATTTTCTAGCCATTTTTTTACAACCTCAACTTGGTCAGCATATTGAGTTCCTGTTGGGCAGAACCCGATCAGAAACTGAGGTTGTTCGAGAGTAAGCAAAGAATGCGGTTCGGGGTTGTAGATAACTTTTTGTTCAGGATTTTGCCAATGCCATTGAGGAGTTGCTACATCGACGCTGAGACAAGGCTTCGTGGGGAAAGCATCCAAAAATTCAATTTTGGCTGCTTTGGCAGTTTTACCTTCTAGCATTCCCAATAATTCTTGAATTTCACCTTTGTTGGAATGGTGTCTTTCTGCCCAGGCGAGTGCTGCTCCTTTGAGACTGGAAGCGGGAATATAGGGAATGCCGAAAACGGGATGCAGCGCGGGTAAAAGTAACTCAGCAAAACCGCGAGTTCCTCCTACTCGCATTCGCCAGCTAAAAGAAATTTTGAAAGTATTGCTTTCTCCGCCAGCTAAATCGAGAGTGCGTTGATTGAGTTTCTCATACAAATAGCTGCAATCTTTTTCAGCATTGGCGGCAGCTTCCAGTACGGGTTGTGCGAGGGGTTTGCCCTGTTTATCGCGTCCAAATTTAGCGAAATTAAGTGCTTGTAAGGGGTTGCCCATATTCCGGGGTGTTTGGAGCGGTTTTGCATTCGATTTTTGATTGGATGGCGATGGAGGAGGGGCAGCAGTGCCAATGCGAAAGTCGATGCGATCGCACAACAGCAACCGAGATTTAAGTTTATCTTTCAGGGGTTGGATTTGCCCCTTAGCTGCTTTGCAATTTGCCTCATCAGCAAAGAAAAGTGTCAGTACGCTATTGTCATAACCGCCGTAGCTTGCAGATGCAAATAGTTTCCCCAATTTCGAGTTACTTTTTTGCTCTGCTGCTATGAAATCCTGCCAAATATCGGCGGGATTTCGAGATTGATTTGGTTTAGAATTCATCCTTCCTCCGCTTCTCCTAGAATTGGCGTTGCCCAAAATGACCACTCTCGCGATAGTTCGATCGCCAAACGGTTTAATCCCGCATAAGCCTGTAATTCCATACCAAACAAAGTACGCGGATCGTCGGGTGCAAATGGCACTTGACTTAAACTTTGCAAAGTTTTCAAGAACTGCTGGTAAACTTGACCTTTGTACTTAGTTTCTCCAGATTGATATTTGAGTCCGTCTCCTGCTAATCTGTGCAATCCCCAAGTAGACACATAAGAAGGCAAACTTTGCACAACCGAACTCGCTTTTTTATGATTGTTAAAATTGACTTTCTCTTTGACTCCCAGTAAGCCTTTGTATGCCGCATGACTAAAATCTCGCGTGTCTAATTTCAACATCATCTATTCTCCTTTGCTGAATTTAATTTCTACAGTTTTATTGTCTGTCCAACCCCGCCCAAGTCCTTCTAAACCGCCAAATTGCAGCTTATCTTTCAAGATAGTTTGGAGAGATTGACGAATATTTTCTGTTACCTGTTCATTTTTCCCTGGTTTGAGTCCCCAAGGAAAAAACAGAATGGTTTCTGAGGGAATCGCTTCTTCTGAGCGGAAAGAACCATCAGAGGCAGTTTTTTCACCGTCTTTGATCGCAATGCGGACTTCTCGCTGCAAACCAGTTTCTACCAAGGAAGCACAATCTTGATTTGAAAGAACCACTAATTTTTGCTTTAAGTCAAGAATACCGCTACCGTCAGGAATTTCTTTTAAACATTCCCAGAAAGTAGCTTTTTTATCAATTCGTTCTATATCTGCTTCATTTAAAATTGCGCCTTGTAAGTAGATTTGGTTGCCCGAAACAGAAGTAATTGCTTTTTTGGTGCTACTTTCCTCTTCGAGGTGCGATCGCCACTCTTCAATCACCTTGCCTAAATCTTCATTTTGCAGCCAGCGGTTCCAGCGACTCAGCCACAAAGGGCAAGTTATCCACACAAATTGATGGCTGAAAGAAGCTACAGGAAATAGCAACAACGTGGCATCAGCAAACCAGACTTCGCCCTCGGTGGGTTGACTGCCATCCTTGATTTTTTCACCGAAGAGAGTTCCAGCTTGCTCTGGGTGCATCGTTGCTAATACTGCACGAATTTTGCCCCGCAAAGAAGAAGAAGGGATATATGGCAGTTCGTTAAAACTCTCGCGAGCAATTCCCATCATATTACCAGCTTGAGCGCTGGCACCTGTATGCAGCGGAGTCAAGAGATAAGTAGGGTTTGCTGAATAATCGATCGCCAACCAAGAGCAGGAGCTCACGATATCTGAAAGCTCAGTTAAAGATAAGTTTTTTCTGTATCGAGTCCCCCCAATTATAATTGGGGATTATCTTCCACCTAAAAACAGGTGTTCTTTTTCTAAATAGACAGAAAAACACACAAACAACCCGGCGCCACCAGGTAGCAAGGTTCATGACTAAAAAAGTAATTGCAATAACTGTACCAGATGTATTATCAAGTTTTGCCATCACTCGATTCAGACCGAATCTTCGTTTGCCTTGCCCAAACTTTCCCTCTATCGCATTTCTAATTCTTTCATCTTCTAAGGCTTGCTTCTTTTTTGATTTACTGACGTTTGCTCTTGGTCTTCCTAGAGGGGGCCCACTGAGCCTAATTCCTTTTTCTTTACACCATGCTCGGTTTTCCCTTGTACGGTAAATCCGATCTGCATGAACGGACTCTGGATAATATCCTGTGAACCTATGATATGCTTCTACTTGGGCTTTTAAATCCCCTGATTCGTTAAAATTATCCCAGCTCATCCGGTCTAAAAATACATATCCTTCAAAGCAGCTCGCTGATAGTTTGGCTCCAAACTCTACGCTTTTCCCGGCTTTTCCTCTGACTATAGGACGAATATGGGGTTGACTTAAACTTACTATTCTATCCTCAATACTCTGTTTATCGTTGTCAAATAACCACTGTTGTTGGCGAGCGACTTCTGTGAGGACTAGCAAGGTTTTATATT
>NZ_JAUBSB010000101.1:0-12569 GCF_036702135.1 Microcoleus sp. LAD1_D3
TGCTCCTTCTATCAATGGCTAAGTTTTAGCTATCGATTACAAAAAGCGCTCCTAGAAATAGGGGCGCTTTTTGTTTGGGGAAAAATATTTTTACTGCGAGGATGGGAAGTATAGCTGCCGGCAAGGGAGTTATATCGAGCTTATTTGAGGCGGCAATTCGCGGAGATAACAGTTCCCTCGCTTCTGGTAACTCCTGTTAGGCTGGATTGAGGTCGGCTTCTGCTTGGAGACTCACTCATGATAAATTCAAGTTTCTTTAAACATCACAATACATTCATAATTTTCTAAATCGAGAAATAATAGGTCAACTTGCAAACTTCCTATTTGTTCAAATCCCTGTTTTTGGTGAAACATTAGGGAACGAGTATTAGCTATTGGCTGGGTAACAATAAACAGCGAAATAAATGAATTTGGAAAAACTTGATAAATTTCTTTATACATAAATCGAGCAACACCTCTACCCATCCAATCTAACTTTGTTGCTACTCTTTCTAGATAAAAATGCCGATGGCGTGTGAATCTTTTCTTAAAAACCTCATCTTTCCAGATAATTTTATCCAAGATTTCATCTGATATTTTTGGTTGTGATATAGCCACAAATCCCAGAATTTCTCCATCGGTTTTAGCTACCACAAAATATCTGCATGAATTATTTAAGCTTTGGACAATCTCATCTTCAGTAATTTGTGTTAGCAAAAAGCCGCGCTCGATCGAGGTATTTTGACCGCGCGCATGAGAATTGTGAATATTGACGATCGCCTGTATGTCCTCTCGATCGGCTTCTCTAAAAATTAGATATTCCATTGCATAGTTTGTAGGAACGCTGTCATACATTTGCGATTTTAACGCTCAGGTTTATCTATTCTAACAGCTAGATATAGATCGCATACCACATTTAGTTTTGTAAATATTTTAGGGGCGATCGCCTTCGGACAATATCATGACTGTAGGTATGTCTGCACTTGTGGGCGATCGCAAATAACTTCCAGGTAGTGTCGCAACTGCTACAGTGTTTGCCAACAGATCGAAAAACTCAACGCTATAACCTGTTTCTAGTCCCTCAACGTGATGCTGTTCTACAACCGTACCGATATCGCCAGCATCAAGTCCTTCTTCTGGAAGGTTGCACAGTAAAATAACATCAGAATAAAGTTGATAGTTCATAATTCTTCTGATTCGGGAAATTGTTGCTCGTATTGGGCTAGAATTTCTCGAACTGTTTCGGCGGCGATGTCTGATAGGTCTGATTTAGAATAGATAGTCACCAAAACGATCGAATCGCTAGTTTTGAGGTAATAAATAGCACGGTAGCCAACGCTTTTGCCTTTTTGAATGTCGCTGTTTTTAATTCGGACTTTAAAAATTTCGTACTCCATTCCCGGAATGCGCGAACCCGGAAGTTCCCCCGATCGAAGTTGGGCGATTAGAGGTTCAATGTCTTGGCGAATGTTGCGATAGCGTTTGGCTAAAGTTCGCAAATCCCGTTGAAATCGAGGGGTAAGTTCAATTTGGATCGGTTGCAGATCAATTGTCATCAATTCCATCCCACAGTTGAGACAAGGGGAGAGTTTGTCCGGTAATTGCCTCATGGAAGCCTTGCTGAATCCCTTCGATGACAGTTTCAGTGGGGTCATCATCGGGATCGATATCAGTGTTTTGATGAATTTTTTGTTGCAGTTCTTTGAAGCGTCCTTTATAGATATCTTCCCATTTATCGGACTGCAAGAATTTGATGAAAGCTAAGACTTCTTGTTGTTGGTCTGGCGATAAGACCTTCACATTTTCCAAAATGGCTTGTTCGACGGTCATAATTATCACTTTTTTTTGATTGCTATTTTACAATCTAGTAACAACATTATATCAAACGGGTGGGTCAACAGCAATTCAAAGTTTGATAAATTACTAGGAAACTACTGCAAAATCTGTGTACTGTCGCATTCCAGGCTCGTGAAATGCCAATACAATATCTTCCTTGGGAACCCCTGCACGCACCAAATCCGTTGCAATCCCATCTTCTGTCCAGTCTTCCTCGATCCAGAATTTGCGATCGCGAATCCGAACGTAAACAGTGATATCGGTAATGCGATCGCCCTTTTGCCAGCCAAGATTCATCCAGATGTAATGACCGTTTTGTTCGTCGGTAATCAAGAATGTCTCGATGTCTGGTTGAGGATGGCGGCACAATTCTACATACTCGGTCAAAATACGTTTGATTAATTGGAGATACTCGATTAGTTTATCCATTGGACTATTTTCTCTACTATCGATCGACCTTTTTTCCCATCGCACTGCGCGAATTGCGATCGCATCAAATACCTGATTCAGTAAAAGCTAGGTTCAAATCATCAATCAATTCCAATTGTTGGGCCCACTCTGTTAAGTAACGCCGATCCAAATTCTCAGATTGGACTTTCAGAATTCCCAAAATATCATTCCATTGTTTTTGAGACTGAGACTGTTGCCGCCAGAGCAGTTTTGCCAACACAATATCTTCAGGAGAAGCAACCCAAAATTGTTCTACACCAGCTTCGTCAAGCGCTTCTAATCGTCGTCTTGCCATTTTTGAACGATCGAATTCAGTATTAGAATTCAGCACAATATCAGCGTTCAATACAGAAGTCATGTGAGTGACGCTCAACACCATCCCTCTACCCTCTTGAATATCTTGTACCGAACCCGGAGGGCAGTAAAAACCAGCCGTTTCTAGTGCTTCAACTAATGGAAAAATATTGTCCCGCAGCAATTCAATTACTAAATCTAAATCGCGTGTTGTTCTCGGGTCGCCATAGACAGAAGCGGCAACGCCTCCTGTAATATAATAAGAGACACCTAATGTTTCAAAAATTGGGTGCAACAGTCTAGCAATTTCGCTGGGGTCTTGCGTCCACATAGATGGCTCACTGGTGGGGGTTAAAATTGGCAACCACTTGCTACCTAATATCGATCGAGCAAATCGCTCTTTGTAGGTTGAGGGACAAGCTTTTTTCATCCCGCGCAAGCTAACAGTTTTTGCCCAACGATTTAATTTTGCCCCCATTTGCCACCGTTGGGAATTGGTGAGTTGCCGCAGTAGGTAAAAATCAATTGCATCAGCTTCAGGAGTTTTATCATCCGACTGGGGACGGTATCCAGGTTTGATGGATATTTTCGGTATGGATTGAATCATTTTGCTTGTTGATTTCCCTAATTCTATACATGATATCAGTTAACAAGGCTCACTGTAGGTCTGTCTGCACGGGTTGGCGATCGCAAATAACTTCCAGGTAGCGTGGTAGATACAGGAAAATCCTCAGAATCTTTTGACTTTGTGTTGACAGCAAATAAAATATGCAGTAATTTAAGAAAAAATTTGAGTAAGTAAGATGATTGACTACCGAGATAATGAAAACTTGTCTTTTGAGGAATATTACGACTTCTTAAAAAGGAGCGATCTTGGTAGTCAGTACCCCAAAGAGCGTTTTGAAGAAAGGGTAAGGAAGCTTTTGACTACTCGCTCAGTCGCTGTTACCGCTAGGAATGATGAAGGGAAGCTAATCGGGGTAGCCTTTGGTATTACGGATTTTGTTTATTTCCTTTTTGTCACAGACCTGGGTGTGGACAGGTCTTATGCAAAACAAGGAATAGGAAGTGAATTATTGGTTCGCATCCGAGAGATGGTTGGTGGGGAAGATGATATTACGGTCGTTACAGTCGCACATGAAACCGCAATGGGTTTCTATGAGAAGTGTGGATATATATCTGAAAACTGTCTATTTTGGAAGCCTTGCAAACTTTGGAGTGAATTCAAAGTAATTTAGCTCAGCAAAGAGATGAGTTACTTTCCCTTGCTTAAGGAAAGCATAAGTAATTGAATTTAGAGAAACTGGCTTCCCGACAATTCGGTAGCAACTTTCCTGTTCTTCAATGTACTGTTTTGTTGTTAGAGCTGCTGTAGTCATATCGATTAAGTGCTAAGAAACTACTGCAAAATCTGTGTACTGCGGCATCCCAGGCTCGTGAAATGCCAACACAATATCTTCCTTGGGAACCCCTGCACGCACCAAATCCGTTGCAATCCCATCCTCTGTCCAGTCTTCCTCGATCCAGAATTTACCATCGCGAATCCGAACGGAAACAGTGATACTGGTAATGCGATCGCCATTAGGCCAGCCCAGATTCATCCAGATGTAATGACCGTTTTGCTCGTCTGCAATCAAGAATGTCTCGATGTCTTGTTGAGAAGGGCGATTATTGCACAATTCTAGATACTCGGTCAAAATACGCTTGATTAGTTTGGGATATTCGATTAGTTGATCCATTGCACAATTTTCTCTACTTCTGTATTTACGATAATTATTTTATAGATGACAAGCAGATAGTTTGGAATCTAACCAATGCAATCCCAATCCCCAGCTATTTCCACCAGGGACGATGACTCTTCTATGTCCTAACCAATATACAAAAGTATGGGGAAGATGACCAAGGGGAGCGCGGAGTTCATAGGTCATTCTACTATTAAATGAATCCCATTTAACGTATTCGCAGAATTTGTCATAATCTTTGCCCGCTTCTTGCCAAATAGACCTTTGTACTGAAAATCCGAAACGCTCATTTGAGTATTTTACCCAAAGTTGGTTAATTGTTTGGAGGTCTGTACAAGGAAAGTTTACCCAATCTGAATGCCCTAAATAGCCTAATTTTTCACAGCACGCTACCCAAAGTATAATTTGTTTAGTTTCGCAATCAGCTTCTTTAAACTTGCCCTCTGCTAAAAAATTGCGTAATTGAGTGTAATCAGCTCCGCTTTCTGAAGCTAGATTAAGAAATTGGTTGTCATAATTTAAAGATTGAAAATCACTCATGGTCAGCGCCTAAGATATTTTGAATATGAGATTATTTGACTTGAGCCGTATGAATTTGCTTCGCGCCCGCTTCGAGAAACCCATGCTTGAGTTAATTATAGTTTTGTAGGGTGCGTTAGGCCGTAGCCGTAACGCACCCATACTAATACTAGCTGCCGCCAATCCGGGCCACATCGCGAGCATTTTCTTCAAATGCAGCCGTCAGCGCATCATCACCGCTTAAACCCGATGCGATCGCCCTTTCAATAGCCTGCAACACCCGCTTATAATCCCTCGGCATCACCTTCACAAACACCGGCACCATCGAGTCCCAATTTGCCAAAACCTTCGATGCTTTCGCACTTCCAGTCAAATCAACGTGAGTCTGAATTAACTGCCGCAAATCGCTAATTTCCTCAACATCCTCCAGTTTTTCCAAATCCACCATCGACATATTGCAGCGAGTAGCAAAATCCCCCGCCTCATCCAAAATGTAAGCAACACCGCCACTCATACCCGCTGCAAAATTGCGCCCGGTTTCGCCCAAAACTACAACTTTGCCGCCAGTCATGTACTCGCAACCGTGATCGCCCACACCCTCAACTACTGTATTCACGCCGGAGTTACGCACCCCAAAACGTTCGCCCGCCATCCCTCGGATGAAAACCTCGCCGGCTGTCGCGCCGTAAAGCACTACGTTACCGACAATCACGTTTTCCTCCGCGACAAAGGTGGAAGCCTGCGACGGATACAAGATGATTTTGCCGCCGCTGAGCCCTTTGCCTAAATAGTCGTTAGCTTCGCCTTCGAGCTCCAGGGTGACTCCCTTGGGCACGAATGCGCCAAAGCTTTGCCCAGCGCTGCCTTGAAAGTGCAGGTGCACCGTGTCATCCGGCAAACCTTCCCAGTGGCGTTTGGTGATTTCGTTGCCGAGAATTGTGCCGACAACGCGGTTGATGTTGGTAATCGGCAGTTTGGCGTGTACCTTTTCGCCGTTTTCGATCGCACCTTTGCACAAATCCAACAACACACTCATGTCCAGGGACTTTTCCAACCCATGATCCTGCGCCATCTGACAATAGCGCCCGACATCCGCCCCAACTTCCGGCTGATAAAGGATTTTCGAGAAATCCAAACCCTTAGCCTTCCAGTGTTCCACCGCTTGCTGAGGTTCTAAAACATCAGTGCGGCCAACCATTTCATTCAGCGTGCGGAAGCCCAACTGCGCCATAATTTCCCGGACTTCCTGCGCGATGAAAGTCATAAAGTTTACCGTGTGATCCGGGTCGCCGGTAAAGTTTTTCCGCAGCAGCGGGTCTTGGGTCGCCACGCCCACCGGGCAAGTGTTCAGATGGCAAACGCGCATCATGATGCAGCCCAATGTCACCAGCGGCGCGGTAGCAAAACCGAATTCCTCAGCGCCCAGCAGTGCAGCAATTACTACATCGCGACCGGTTTTCATTTGACCGTCAGTTTCCACCACAATCCGGCTGCGGAGATTGTTGAGTACCAAAGTCTGGTGAGTTTCCGCCAGTCCCAACTCCCAAGGTAATCCCGCGTGTTTGATCGAAGTCTGCGGCGAAGCGCCGGTTCCGCCGTCGTAGCCGGAAATCAACACGACATCGGCGTGGGCTTTCGCAACACCCGCCGCGATCGTCCCGACACCAACTTCCGACACGAGTTTCACGCTAATCCGCGCTTCCCGGTTGGAATTTTTCAAGTCGTGAATCAATTCGGCCAAATCTTCGATCGAATAAATGTCGTGGTGAGGAGGAGGCGAAATCAATCCCACACCCGGAGTCGAGTTCCGCACCTTCGCAATCCACGGGTATACTTTTTTACCCGGCAACTGTCCGCCTTCACCGGGTTTCGCGCCTTGCGCCATCTTGATTTGCAGTTCCCGCGCTTGGGAAAGGTACAAGCTGGTAACGCCGAAACGGCCGGAAGCAACTTGTTTGATCGCGCTGTTTTTCGAGTCGCCGCGATCGTTCGTCCAAGTGTAGCGATCGGGATCTTCCCCGCCTTCACCGGTATTCGATTTGCCACCAATGCGGTTCATCGCTACTGCTAGCGATTCGTGCGCTTCTTTAGAAATCGAACCATAACTCATCGCCCCAGTTTTAAAGCGTTTGAGAATAGATTCGATCGGCTCAACTTCCTCAATGGGTATCGATTCCCGCTGCTTGAATTGCAACAAACCGCGCAAGGTAAAATGCTGCTGGTTTTGTTCATTAACCAGCCCAGAATACTGTTTGAAAAGCGTATAACTGCCCTCGCGCACCGACTTTTGCAGCGCGTGAATTGTCTGCGGGCTAAACAAATGCGCCTCGCCTTCTTTCCGCCACTGATATTCGCCGCCGACATCGAGAGTATGTCCGCTGGATGGGCGGTCTGGGAAAGCGTGATTATGGCGTAAAATTGCTTCTTGGGCGATGACTTCGAGGTCTACGCCTTCAATCCGCGATGCCGTCCAAGCAAAGTATTTATCGACTACGGATTTGTTTAAGCCGATCGCCTCAAAAATCTGCGCGCCGCGATAACTTTGAATTGTGGAGATCCCAATTTTCGAGGCAACTTTCGTCACACCTTTAGTTGCCGCTTTGACGTAGTTTTTGCAAGCTGTTTTGTACTCGACATTTAGCAGCAATCCTTCGCGGATCGAATCGGCGATCGTCTCAAAGGCCAAATACGGATTAATCGCGCCGCAACCATATCCAATAAGTGTCGCAAAGTGATGCACTTCGCGCGGTTCGCCGGATTCGAGCACGAGTCCCGCCCGCGTGCGCGTACCTTTACGGATCAAGTGGTGGTGCAGGCCCGCAACTGCCAGCAGCGCCGGAATTGGGGCTTTGTCTGGATTGACACCCCGATCGCTCAAAATGATGATATTCACCCCGGAGGCGATCGCGCTGTCTGCTGCTGCAAAAACCTCTTCTAAGGCTTGTTCGAGACCTTTTACGCCGCTTTTGGGGTCAAACAAAATCGGTAGTGTAATCGACCGGAAATTGCCCTCATTTACGTGTTTGAGCTTAGCTAATTCTTCATTGCTGAGAATCGGCGTTTTCAGTTCAATCAAATGACAGCTTTCCGGTTCTGGTTTGAGCAAATTGCGTTCAGCGCCGATCGTAGTTTCGGCAGAAGTTACAATTTCTTCGCGGATAGAATCGATCGGCGGATTGGTAACTTGAGCAAACAACTGCTGGAAGTATTCATAAAGCAGTTTTGGCCGATTGGAAAGCACCGCCAGCGGCGTATCCGCACCCATCGCGCCGACAGCTTCCACGCCATCTTTCGCCATCGGCGCTAACAGTAACCGCAGTTCTTCAAAGGTGTAGCCAAAGGCCATTTGCCGCTGCAATAATGTTTCGGGGTGAGATTCTGGTAATGCCGGCGCATCTTTGAGTTTGGCGATTTCGACCATGTGCTGGTCGATCCACTGGCGGTACGGGTGTTCTGTGGCGATTTTGGTTTTAATTTCCTCGTCAGAGACGATGCGGCCTTCCTCGGTATTTACCAGGAACATCCGCCCCGGTTGCAAGCGACCTTTTGATACAATTCGTTCTGGGGCGATCGGCAAAACTCCCGCTTCCGATGCCATAATTACCAAGTCGTCTTTGGTAACGCAGTAGCGGGAAGGGCGCAAACCGTTGCGATCGAGCACGGCCCCGATCGATGTACCATCGGTAAAGGCGATCGAAGCTGGGCCGTCCCAAGGTTCCATCAAGCAAGAATGGTATTCATAGAAAGCCTTTTTCTCGTCACTCATCGACTCGTGGGCTGTCCAAGGTTCGGGAATCATCATCATTACAGCGTGCGGCAAAGAACGCCCAGCCAAAGTCAGCAATTCCAAAGCATTGTCAAAAATCGTCGAGTCGCTGCCTTCGATATTGATTAAATTGGGGATTTTCTTTAAGTCATCGCCGAATAGTTCCGACTCGAACAGCGATTGCCGCGCGTGCATCCAGTTAATGTTGCCGCGCATCGTGTTAATTTCGCCGTTGTGGGCGATGTAGCGGTAAGGGTGCGATCGTTCCCAGCTCGGAAAAGTATTCGTGCTGAAGCGCGAGTGAACTAGGGCTAGAGCGCTTTCCATGTCCGGGTCGTGCAAGTCGGGATAGTAATCGCCGACTTGCACCGGCATTAACATACCCTTGTAGACGATCGTCCGGCACGAGAGAGTGGAATTGTACCAGTAGGGGTCTGTGTTAGTCCTGCGGATGGCATTGTGAGCCCGTTTGCGGATGACGTACAGTTTCCGCTCGAAAGCCGCCTCATCGATACCTGCGGCCCGCCGGAGGAACACTTGCTGCATGAAGGGTTCGCTAGATTTGGCGGTGTCGCCGAGGGACGAGTTGTCCGTGGGAACATCGCGCCAGCCCAGCACTTCCTGGCCTTCTTCGGCGGCGATTTCCTCAAAAATGCGTTTGCCGTTTTCGCGTTCAGTTTGATTTGGCGACGAGTAAATCGCGCCAACGCCGTACTCGCCGGCTTCGGGAAGTTCGATGTTTAGAGCCGCCGTTACTTTCTTGAGAAACTTGTGAGGCACCTGCATCAAAATCCCCGCCCCGTCTCCGGTGTTGGGTTCGCAGCCGCAGGCGCCCCGGTGATCGAGGTTCAGCAGGATTGTCAGTGCCTGCTCGACAATTTCGTGGGATTTGTTACCCTTCATGTGTACGATGAATCCTACTCCGCAAGCGTCGTGCTCGAACTGCGGATCGTACAAGCCTTGTTTTTGTGGCAGTCCGTTGCTGTTCATTTTGATGTGTCTCTCAAAGTGGTGAAAAGATGTCGATCTAGAGTAGAGGGTGGGATGCCGATCGCTCTAGTATCATGTATTATATGTGGATCTACTCAATTAGGTAGAGTTACCAAAAAATCCAAGCTTTTTATATCCGAGTAAAATAATAGTTAAAGCCGATAACTTAACTAGGAAACCCGGAGGTCTAAATATTTATGCTTAAACACTCTTCAATTATTAGCGCGTCTCCTGAGATTATGGGCGGAACCCCAGTTTTTGCTTGTACTAGGGTTCCGGTACAAACACTTCTGGACTATCTGAAAGCAGGAGAATCTATTGATGATTTTTTAGATGGATTCCCAACTGTGACTAAAGAGCAAGTCATCGCCTTGCTGGAACAGGTAGAAAAACAGCTTGTTGGCATGGTGGCCTAACGCATGAAGCTTCTTTTGGATGAGTGTATCGATCGCAAATTTGCCAGAAAATTTGTTGACCATGAGATAAAAACGGTTCCACAAATGGGATGGGCAGGTGTAAAAAATGGTCAACTTCTTGCCCTTGCAGAAGCAGAGTTTGATGTTTTCATCACCGTCGATCGCAACTTGTCGTTTCAACAGAATTTGCCTCAGTTCGATATTGCGGTAATTGTTCTGCAAGCACCATCCAATCGCTTGGCAGATTTGAAGCCTTTAGCTCCAAAAGTTTTAGCTATTTTAGCTATGGCAACTAGAGGACAAGTTACGATTGTCAGTGCATAGCTTTAAGAAATACGCTCTATGCAATTTTTCTCAACCACTCAATCCTCGATCGCCCATCAACCCTATAATAACTTTATGGCGTTGTTAGTGCGACTGTATCCTCAGCGTCTGGGTGACATTCTCCACCAGCATTTTGCCTTCTCATCCGCGATGAACCTTTCTGAAAAATTGCAACAAGTCGATCGACTCAAAGCCTGGTTAGATAGCTTTCGGCCGCTTCCTCCCACCCTGGTTGCAGAATTGAAAAAACTCTACGATGTTCGGTTCACCTATCATTCTAATGCGATCGAGGGAAACACCTTAACGCAGCGCGAAACCGAATTAGTCCTAGAAACTGGCATCACTGTGGGTGGCAAAACTTTGCGCGAACACCTAGAAGTCATCGGACATCGAGATGCGATCGACTATATTGAAATGCTAACGCGATCGGACACGGAGATCGGTGAATGGGAAATTAAACAAATTCACAACTTAATTATAAGGGCGATCGCCCCGGAGGAAGCTGGACGCTATCGGCAGTTAGATGTCAAAGCCGCCGGTACCGAATACCTCTATCCGCCTCATTATTTGCTTTTGGGTTTGATGCGGGAATTTATCCAATGGCTCAACATTGATAAAATCCGATCGTTACATCCGCTAGAGTTGGCAGCCGAAGCACATCTTCGCTTTGTTTCGATTCATCCATTTCGGGAGGGTAACGGACGCACCGGGCGGCTATTGATGAATCTGCTGCTGTTGCGGGCGGTATATCCCATTGTCATTATCTGTAACCAGATGCTAGAAGTTTTGCAGCAGCAGTCTCAAGAGCTGGATTAGGATTCGCCTTTAATCAATATTCAAGAACCAGCGCCCTTTCTATGAAGATTTGATGTAGATTGGGGCGATCGAGCCAATACCGGGTGACAACAGCTATGTTGGTTTTGCTATGGTTGTTAAGGCAAGTCGATCGGGCTGAGCACACATCTTGCAAAACTCTACAATCGGCTAACCAGTCCCCGCAGGTGGGCTTCGGTTTTAACTTATAGATTAGTTAATCTCAAAAAACAACATCGTTTACCAAAGGATTCAGCAAGCAATCCTCAAGGAGTGAAAATCATGGTTCCGATTCAAGAAATTTCTCAAGTATCTACCCTGCACGCACCTGCGGCACCCAACGGAATAGCCGCTACAGAATTGCGGCCTTGGGGCTCATTTACGACTCTAGAAGAAGGCCCAGGATATAAAATTAAGCGGATCGAAGTTAAGTCCGGACACCGCCTCAGCCTGCAAATGCACCACCACCGCAGTGAACACTGGATCGTGGTTTCTGGTACTGCAAAAGTTACTTGTGGCGAAACAGAAATTATTCTGTTTACCAATCAGTCTACCTACGTTCCTCAGTGCACTTCTCACCGCCTGGAAAATCCGGGAGTTATCCCCCTGGTTTTAATTGAGGTGCAGAATGGCGAATATCTCGGAGAAGATGATATTATCCGCTTTCAAGACGATTATGCTCGTAATGAAAAGGCTAAGTAACTCAAGTTGCTAAAGATATAGCGGTAAGGTGCGCTGTGGCGCACCCTACATTCTCCGGGTAAGGTGCAGGGCTAGGCACATTCTAAATTCTCAAAACTCAACACTACTCCCAAATTAACAATTACCAATTACCAATTACTCATAATGATTCATCTGAGCAAAACAGCAGCAACAGAAGTAACGCGCCTCAAGTCGAAGCATCCGAACCCCAATGCTTTATTTCGTCTGGGCGTGGAATCGAGCGGCTGCTCCGGTTTGTCTTATACAATGGCATTTGACGATGCGCCAGCCCCAGAAGACGCTGTATGCGAGTCGGAGGGAATTGAAGTTGCGATCGACCCCCAGCACTTAAAATATCTCAATGAACTCACCTTGGATTATTCAGAAGACTTGATGGGCGGAGGTTTCCGATTTCACAATCCCAATGCCGCCCAAAGCTGTAGCTGCGGCAACTCCTTTTCTGCCAAGGAATAATCCCTAGGATGACACTCAAAGAATTAGAAAAAGTCCAAAAAACTTTCAAAGAAGTCCCTCAAGACTACCGATATCGACGCCAGTTCAGCATTAGGAATTGATGGCAATGTCGAACTCAGAACTCCCGATACTTACCCCCTTATGACTAAAAGCAACTGCCACAAATAGGGGTGGGAATTTAGGTATGTAGGGCTTGCTGAAAAAGTAAGAAAACAGCATTTAGAAAGATGAATGAACTCGCGAATCCCTTGATAATATAAGCTT
>NZ_JAUBSB010000102.1:0-11473 GCF_036702135.1 Microcoleus sp. LAD1_D3
AAGCCCTTCAAGTGGACTTATAAGGGTAAAGTATTAGCGGTTTAGTGGGTATTCTATTTTCGCCGAGCTGTACTAGTGTCAGAGAATTCCAGGGGACGATCGCCTTTTGTTCACTGGTAACAAGAAAACATGGACGCCCAAGCTGCAGATAAAGCGAGTTTGGGCTTTATCTGGGCTGAAAATTTGTTTAAGTCCCGTTAGAAATAAACGCTTTTATTAATTAATTAGACGATCGCCCTTTAATAAAAACATTAAACCCTTAGCAATTGCCGAGGGTTTATTTTCAAAATCCTACAAATTTTCCGACCAAAAATATCTCGGTCTAAAGGTAGATGATATTTGTGATTAACCCAACTTAAAATTGCCAGCATCATATATTTTTTATAGCCACAAAACAAAACAGGCGCATCAAAAACGCAATCATTAGACCCAAATCCCCACTCGTTAAGCAACCTAAAACATCGATGGATTTCTCTAGAGTAAGTCTTAAAGGAGCATAACAATGTTAGATATTGATGAAATGAGTTCAAAAGAAATACAAGAACTTTTGCAGCAAGTAGGACACGGACACCTCGGCTGTGTATTTGAAGGGCATCCCTACGTTGTGCCAATGCACTATTATCTCCAAGATTCGGACATATACATTTTCACAACAGTCGGGATGAAAACGAAGTATATGGACGGCAATCCAGAAGTCTGCTTGCAAGTGGAAGAAGTCCGCGATATGGAACACTGGCGCAGCGTTGTCGTGAACGGGCGAGCAGAACGCCTTACCCAGCAGGAAGACATCGATCGCGCGATGCAATTGGTCAAAGAACACAACCCCACACTTTCACCCGCCATCAATCGCACCTGGATTGACTCGCTGGGGCGTGCGGAGACCATCGCAATTTACCGCATTCAGCCCTGGGAAATGAGCGGGCGCACGACGGAGGGAATCAGCAGTCGGTGAACGTCGAGACTCACTTGTAACCGGGTTTTTTACGAAAATACTTAATTAAGATTTTCAATCTCGGTAAAAAACCCGGTTTACGAGCGTCAGAGCGCCTCCAACACTAGAAATTACAAAAAAGTGCTGCCGGGGGAAATAGTGCCAAATATCAGCTCAAACAGCTTTGCTTGCCAAAAAATCTCTCATGTACCGATTCACTAACTGCGGCTGTTCCTGGTGTACCCAGTGGCTGCAATTGGGAAGGTACTGAATCTGAAAATCTCGCACGTAATCTGCTGTCCCATAGGTTAACTCTTTGCCGAGGGCGACATCTTTTTCTCCCCAAATCATCAGCGTGGGAACTTGTAGCACGCTCCAATTCTGGCGATCGACAAATCCGCGAGCAATATTGCGGTAATAATTGATAGTAGCAGTCAGAGCGCCCCGTTTGGCAGCCGCATCTTTGTAAGCTTCGATATCTGAGGGGCTAAAGGTGCTTTTGTCAACTGCCATACCTTCCAAAGCAGCCGAAATTGCCTGATAGTCGCCCAACTGAATTAACAACTCCGGCAAAACTGGGAACTGAAATAAAAAGATGTACCAACTTTTCAACAATTGTTGGGGAGTGCGTAGCCCTTCAGCAAACTTGGCCGGATGCGGTAGATTCATCACAATTAATTTATCCACCATTTGGGGATAAGCATAAGCAAAATTCCAGGCGATCGCGCCTCCCCAGTCGTGACCAACTAAAATGCAGCTTTCGTACCCCAAACCCTGAATAATGCCCTTGACATCTTGCACAAACTCTGCCATCACGTAAGCAGATTGATCGTGAGGTTTGTCGCTGTCGTTGTAACCCCTGAGATCTACAGCGACTACTTTATAATCTGATGCAAATTCCGGGATTTGATGCCGCCAAGAATACCAAAATTCAGGAAATCCGTGCAGCATCAGCATCAGCGGCCCAGAACCTTGAGTGACACAGTGCAGTTTGATGCCGTTTGTAGCGATAAATTCGTGTTTCCAAGCAGCTTCTAGCACAGACATATTTGATGCTTCCTTTAGCTTTCGAGACATTCTAGCAGTTCCTCTCTTTAAGAGGAACCAACTTTAGGCATATCTAGCAATTCTCCGATCACTTGTAAAATCTTCCTTGTCTCTTCATTTGTGGAACAGGCGTCCCGCCGGTGGTTCTTCGCGCCAAAAAAGCCGTAGCTGGCGGGGCGGGCCACCATCGCCCGTTTCCCGAAAAGATTGCTATCTCAGCCAAAATAATAGTATAATGTCGCTGGCATCCAGACAACTGTTAAGCCAAAAATTCCTCGTTTTCGAGCGCGCGAAAATGCCGAAGCGCAACAATTTGAGGTGTGGTGATTGTGCAAGTTCAATAATTAATATCTGGCGAGTGTACTAGGAATTAAAGGAGTTAATACTATGTCTGGCGATCGCCTGCAAAACATTGTTAACCGCTTGACAGATCGTCTAAAGCGTGACGTATTAATTGAAACATCCCTCTACGACATTCGAGAAGTTTTGCAGAGCGATCGCGCGGTGCTTTATCATTTTTACAAGCAGTGGCAAGGTCGAGTGACTTACGAGATGTTGAGTGCGATCGAACTCTCAATCTTGGGTTCAACAGGGCCAGACGAGTGTTTTAACGGCGAATACGCTGCTTTGTACGAAGCCGGCAGAGTTAAAGCAATTGCAGATATTGAAGTAGAACCAATTAACCCATGCCACCGAGATTTTCTGCGTAGCCTCAAAGTTCGCGCCAATTTAGTCGTGCCAATTTTAACAAAAAAAGGACTTTGGGGGCTGTTAATTGCTCATCAGTGCAGCGGGCCCCGCACTTGGTCGCGATCGGACATTGAATTCATGCAGCAACAAGCACAATATATGGCAATGTCTCCGACAATTCAAGATAGTTAATCTTTCATCCAAAATCCCGCTTTGTGACAGTTGGGGTGCATTGTCTGTGCAATGGAAAATTACCAACTAACCAAAATATGGTGTTCTATTGTTAGGCGGAGGTTTGTAGCGACTCATAGGGCTGGATGAGAATCTCAGCGGGAATTCCTAACTCTTGATTCAGCTTCCGAATCATTTCCAGAGTCAAGGATCGTTTGCGAGATAATATCTCAGAAACTTTAACTCGACTGCCAATACATTGTTCCAAATCGCTACCAGACCATCCGCGAGCCTCCATGTAGTATTGAATGGCTGCAATTGGATCGGGTATTGCGATCGGAAAGTGTGCCTTCTCGTAAGCTTCTACTAGGGTACTGAGCACATCTAGGCGATCGGAGTCAGGTGTATTAGGAGGTGCATTAAACAGCAACTCAACCTCTCGAAGGGCATCCTGATAGTCAGTTTGGGTTCTAATTGGACGTATTTCCATATATCAATTTGTGTTTAGATTGTTTCTGCATCTACCTTGTCATACTCGGCATGAGTGCCAATAAAGCGGATAAAAATAATGCCGATGTCATAACGAATGGCAACAATCAGCCGATAGGAATTGCCTTTGATGTTAAACACAACACGATTGTTGGCAAGGATGCTGGCATTACGATGAGCGGACTTAACATCGACTGGACTCTGCCAATCGGCGTGAGACGCTTCGTAGTACCAAGTTTTTAGTGCTTCTGAGGCATCTGGATGAGTTTCCCAGAAGTTTCGCAAGGTGCTGCGGGACAAAATACGCATAGAACTTTGTGACTGGAACTCCCGAAACACGAGACAATGGAAATATCGGTTCTGCCATTCTCATAGGGCAAAGAATAACCTGCTATCTCATCATTTTACCACAGAATCTTTGTCTCTAGGAATAGTTGGTGGCAAGGAGTTTTCGGATGCTGGGGGACCGAAACCCAAGAATGATATCTTGAGGAGACACGCCACGTTGAATCAGTTCTCGATCGATATAGATTTCGGTACTGTTGTGTTGAATCCAGATTTGATTTTCGATGATATCGAGCTGCATGGCACACCCATAGATGCGATATTCGTCGCGCCATTCGTTGTGCATCACGAGATATCTATCGCGGGCAATATCGAAGATTAACTGAGCATTTGCATCATTTTTAGAAAAGTCTTCGAGAAAGTCACAAACAATTTTGCGGTATTCGTTTAGTCTATCCATTGGTCGATCGCCTCACGAGTTGGATTGTAAATAATTAGTCGGATTTCATAACGTTCGATGACAGTTTTTGCAGGTTCAAATCTGAGAAACATTTGGTAGGTATCGGTGGGCACTGCCAGATACAGTATACGTTCTGGTTCGCTAGAGACTTCGATAGCAACCCGATAGTTGAGGAATTGACCGAGGGCGGTGTGGAATTCAGAAATGGTGGAGCCACCTGCGAAACTTTTGACTTTTACAGCTATTTTACGTCCTTCTTTTTCAGCGGCGATCGCTTCTTCGGCTGCAAGATCGATGTAGACATCAGCAACACCATAGCGTAACTGGTAGGGATCGTGGGTAATCTTCCAGCCATCTTTTTGTAGGGCGATTTTGACTGTATTGTGGAAGAGATCCTTTGCCATTTTTAGATTGTACCCAAGGATTGACATTGGGCACTATTAGTACATATTATACCAGAATTTTACGCACGAATAACTGTAACCGATCGCCCCCTTAGAGTAGTATTAATTTCAGTTGTAAGGTGCGTCAGATATTGTAACTCTCAATAATCGTTATAAAAGCTCACCTGACGCACCCTACAATTGGATTTTAGTATGCCACGTGCATAATAATTCCTGTTAGTATTAACTAACGGCTACAGCCTCCCCTAAAGGATGCTGCTGCAAAACCGCTTGCAAATACTTCCCAGTATAAGACCTCTGATTTGCCGCCACATCCTCCGGCGTGCCCGCCACAATAATCTCGCCGCCCTTATCTCCCCCTTCAGGCCCCAAATCGATCGCCCAATCGCAGCACCGAATCACATCCAAATTGTGTTCGATTACCAAAATTGAATTACCCTTATCCACCAATCTTTGCAGCACATTTAACAAATGGTGAACATCATAAAACGACAAACCCGTCGTCGGTTCATCGATTAAATAAAGCGTCTTCCCAGTAGCGCGGCGCGACAGTTCCGTTGCCAATTTTACCCGCTGCGCTTCGCCCCCAGAAAGCGTCGGCGCCGGCTGTCCCAACTGAATGTAACCCAAACCAACATCAACCAAAGTTTGCAGTCTGACGCCAGCCCTGGGAATATTTTTAAACATCTCCAAAGATTCCTCGACAGTCATGTTCAAAACATCAGAAATCGACTTGCCTTTGTACTTAACTTGCAGGGTTTCCCGGTTGTACCGTGCACCCTTGCAAACCTCACACTGCACGTAAACATCCGGCAGGAAATTCATCGAAATCACGTTCACGCCTTGGCCGCCACAAGCTTCGCACCTTCCCCCTTTCACGTTAAAAGAAAACTGCCCCGCTTTGTAACCTCTTGCCTTCGCTTCAATGCTTTCGGCAAACAAATCCCGAATCACATCAAAGACTCCCGTGTAAGTAGCGGGATTAGAGCGCGGAGTACGACCGATGGGAGATTGATCGATGACAATTACCTTATCAACCACATCCTCTAGAGAGCGTTCCCCCTTCGTTTTGAGGGCGTCCATATCGGGTGGCAAAGGCACTTTTTTGGTGATATAGTGTTGCAGCGACGGGTACAGCAATTCGTTGATTAAAGTTGATTTTCCAGAACCGGAAACCCCCGTCACGCAGACGAGTTTTCCAAGCGGAATTTCTACATCAACATTTTTTAAATTGTTGCGCCTCGCATTTGTGATTGAAAGAGCTTTGCCGTTGCCTTTTCTCCTTTCATTAGGCGTTTCAATTACTCGCTTTCCCGACAAATAAGCACCAGTCAAAGATTCCTCTGCCGTTAGCAAATTTTCTAAACTTCCTTGCGATATAATTTTGCCGCCGTGCACGCCAGCACCGGGCCCGATATCGACAATGTGGTCGGCCGCTCGCATGGTTTCTTCGTCGTGTTCTACGACAATCAAAGTATTGCCTAAATCGCGCAATTTTGTTAAGGTTTGCAGTAGGCGAAAGTTGTCTCTTTGGTGCAGTCCGATGCTCGGTTCGTCCAAAACGTAGAGAACACCAGTCAAACCAGAACCGATTTGAGTCGCCAGCCGAATTCGCTGGGCTTCTCCGCCAGAAAGCGTCATTGCTGCGCGGTCTAAAGTCAGGTAATCTAACCCGACATCGAGCAAAAATTGCAGCCTTGCTTTGATTTCTCTCAGGGCTAAATCGGATATTTGGAATTGCCGATCGCTCAATCCCAAATTATTTACTCGTTCGCGACATTCGCGAATCGAAATACTGGTTAAATCCACAATTCCGTACTGCCCCAACCGCACCGAAAGCGCCTCGGGTTTCAAGCGTTTGCCGTGACAAACCTCGCAAGAGCGATCGACCCGATACTGTTCCAGCTTCTGCTTGATCAGATCAGAACCAGTATCGTCGTACTGGCGCTGCAACATGGAAATCACGCCATTAAAATCTCTCCTCAAATCAGTGCTGCCGTCGCGCTTTTTACTTTCGGCGCTGCGCTTGGACTCATTGCCGTACAAAATTACCCGCTGGTGTTCGGGCTTTAATCGAGACCAAGGAGTGTCGATATCAAACCCGCAAGTATCCGCAATACTGCAAAGCAAAGAGAGATAATAGGAATTGTCTTTGTCTGACCAAGGCGCGATCGCACAATAAAGAGGCGCTTTCTCGTCGGGAACTACCAACTCCGGCGCAAAAGTCCGCAAACTCCCCAAACCGTGGCAGTTTTGGCACGCGCCATACGGCGAATTAAAAGAAAATAACCTGGGTGAAAGTTCCTCCATTACTGCGCCGTGTTCGGGACAAGCAAAGTTTTCAGAAAATACGATCGGCCCCTGTGGTTGGGAATTTTCATCACTCGGTAACTCTTCAATTATCGCAATCCCCTCAGAATGGCGCAAACAAGTTGCCAGAGAATCAACTAAACGTTCTTCTAAACCGGGTTTTTTAATTAACCGATCGACAACTATCTCGATATTATGCGTATGATTTTTATCTAATTCGATATTTTCCGACAGTTCTAAAATTTCGCCGTTAACTTTGACGCGAATAAATCCTTCTGCAGCTAAACTCGACAATAATTTGCGGTGAGTGCCTTTTTTTCCGCGCACAACTGGTGCCAGAAGGTGAAAGCGAGTGCCGTCGGGAAGTGCCATGACTCGATCGCACATTTCATCAATTGTCTGCGGCGCAATGCAGCGATCGCAAATCGGACAGTGCGGTTCGCCGGCTCTGCCGTAGAGTAATCTGAGATAATCGTAAATTTCTGTAACAGTGCCAACAGTCGATCGCGGGTTGTGAGAAGTTGACTTTTGGTCGATCGAAATAGCCGGACTCAAGCCTTCAATCGCGTCCACATCGGGTTTGTCCAACTGTCCCAAAAACTGGCGCGCGTAGGCGCTGAGAGACTCCACGTAGCGGCGCTGTCCCTCGGCAAAAATTGTATCGAAAGCCAGGGAAGACTTACCAGAACCGGAGACGCCAGTAAAAACGATCAGTCGATCGCGCGGCAGTTCTAGATCGATATTTTTCAGGTTGTGCTGTCTCGCACCGCGAACCCGAATCGTATTTTGGTTGTTAGAGTGAGCATTCGTCACATTATGCCCGTTGCGGGATGCACTTGGCTGGCTGTTTGAGGTTTCGGCGCGTTGGGACATGAGAGTAGTGCAAAACAGTGCTTAACCATCTTAGCGCTGCAGATCGAATAGCTGGCATCCAAACTCAAGAATATCAAAGAATTGTCAAATAAGTTTCCGTCGGCCCGTCGGGCAAAACTTTCAATCTTTGATGCTTCAAATCCACTTCAATTCCCAGCGCTTCCATGGGAATCACGCCTAAAAGTGGCGTTTTCCCCTCCGGCAATTCCAAACACTCAAAAGTCCCTTGGCGCCCGCACAGAGAAATCTTGGCATCTTGAAAAATCCTCGCCTCACTAATACCCGTGGCTGTGTCCACAACTACTTGCTTGAGGATTTTCAAACCCAGTCTGGCAATGACATCTTTAGGCAAACACAAAGTTGTCGCGCCCGTATCCACCAAAACATTTTCTAGAGTAACAGACCTGACTTGCTCGATAGGAATCAGACCATCTTCTGCTTTCCCTTCATCCAGGCGATTTGTAATTACTAGGGTTGTGATAACTTTTCCCATTGGGGTTGCCGTAGTTGTTTCCATTACGTTCAAATTATCATAAATGGCTGCTTTAATTATAGCACATATTTCTACATATTGTAAGGGGATGCACTCCCCATTCTGCACCGCCACCTAACGAATAGCTCTGCCTCAATCATCAAATTATTGCACGCCAATCAACTTGTGAGTTTGCAAAGATAGCCTGTAACTCGGATTTTGTTTCAACAATTCCAAAATAATGGGAATCGCTGAATCTTTAGAGTTCCATTCTGGTTGCAAGAAAACCGGAATATTCACATTGTTTTCCAAATGCTTGTGATAAAATTCAACTTCTTCGCCAGTGCTAATCACCAACTTAATTTCATTAGCTCTAGTCCAAAAAAGCTCTTGCACCGGATATTTAGGATTGACGTGTTCCTTCGGAGAAAGAGTAATCCAAGCCTGCGGGGAAACATCCTGCCAGCAAGCGCCCGAAGTTTCAATACTCACCTGCTTGTCAGCTTGTAACAAAGCTTCAACTAACTCAGGTAAATCGCGGTGAATGAAAGGTTCGCCGCCAGTAATGACCACCCTCGGAGACTGCAATTGAGCGAGCAATTGTGCGATCGACTGCGGCACAGACGGCAAACCTTTGCCCCCATTGGCATAACCGGTGTCGCACCAAGGACACCGCACAGGGCAACCGGCCAATCTAATAAAATCAACTAAAGTCCCCGTCCAGTAACCTTCGCCTTGAACAGTACACTGAAAAGTTTCGTGAATTGGTAATTTGACCTGTAAGTTAGACACCCGAAGTTACGCCTCTGATTAACTAAAAAATACATCATTCTGTAGAGTGCACCCAGCGCACCTTAGTCTATACTTTTGAGTTTCTAGGGTGCGCCCAGCCCACCTTGGTCTGTATATAAAACTAACTTGTATATTCTTGAATAATTAGCAGTTTGTGGCAATTTAAAAATGCACCGCAAACCGCAAACAACTCTTTAATTATGCTGTTCAGGTTCCATCATAGTAGCCCAACGGCGTTTCAGAGCCAAAGTCAGTCCGTCAGCAATGGGGACAACACTGAGAGTAACTCTGGGATCGTTACGCAATTTGTCGTTAAAAGTACGAATGGCGGTGGTGCTTTCGTCTTGTACTTGAGGATCAGCAACTCGTCCTGACCACAGAACATTGTCAATTACAATTAAACCGCCATTGCGTACAAGTTGCAGCGATCGCTCAAAATAAGCCTCATAATTTTCTTTATCGGCGTCGATGAAGGCAAAATCAAAGGTTCCAGCTTGTCCCTCGGCTATTAGTTTGTCGAGAGTATTTATTGCTGGGCCCAACTGCAAAGAAATCTTATTAGCAACGCCCGCAGCTTCCCAATAGCGTCGTGCGATCGCAGTATATTCCTCGCTGACATCGCAGGCAATAATTTGACCGTTAGGAGGCAGTGCTAAAGCTACGCACAGCGCGCTATAACCAGTAAAAACGCCAATTTCTAAGGTTTTGGTCGCTCCCATAAGCTGCACCATGAGCTCCATAAACTGACCTTGTTCGGGAGCAATCTGCATCATACCCATAGGATGCTTAGCAGTTTCTTCCCGTAGTGAAGCGAGAATATCGGGTTCCCGCAGAGAAATAGATAACAGATAATCGTAAAGTTGATTTTCTAAGCCAAGAGTTGAGTTCGCCATAGGTTTGTCCTTGCTGCTGACTTTTGATTGGAGATTGTAGACGCGCCGTTAATGGGAATCGGAGACTGTAGAGTTAATTTTGGCACCTATTTTGCTGTGGCTGATGACAGGTTGCAGTAGCAGTGTCTCGGTTAAAGAGAGGGAACTTGCAAAACGCGCGATCTACTTCCAAATCAGTTTATCTCAGCTACAGGTGATTTAGCAGCTCTGGAAAATAAAAATCGATAGAGGGGAGCGTTTTGAGATTCCTGCTTTTCTAGCACCGCGTAACGCCGTTAGTGATACCAGTTCAAAAAATGAATGCAACTGTATACAATCTGCAAACCCATACATAATCAGCCATTCCCCATCTCAAATCTCAAATATCAAATGGTATGAGTAGGGGAGAATGTGACTTCATCCTGATTACTAACTAGATGAACTGCGAAAAACATAAGTATGTCATTGCCAGTGAAATGAAGCAATCCCAGAGGTTGTGATTCGTTTACATTTTTTTACATTGTCAAGTTTGTTTGTGCCACTCTACTTAATCGCCACTGAGTAATTATTGAGGGCTTAGGCACTCCCAAACAAACCAACCGTTTCCTTTAACTATTATGGATGGGTTCAAGCCCGTGTATGTTCATGGAACAAACCAGGCGTCTGGAAACCCTTGTCTCCCGGAGTATGACTAATCACTAATAAACTGGGTTCAAGAAGACGATTTCTTAACTGTCACACCTTATGAATCCATACCTAAACAATCTATCCCAAATCTCAACTACCTTCCACGATTGAGGTAGAGCAAGTATTTGTGGGAAAAAACAGGTTTATCGCAACCCTTTTCCAGCACTTTTACTCATAACTAATGAACCGGGATTAATAGGACGCTCACTTAACTGTCACAGTTTATTACTCCAGACCTAAACCACCTACCCACAATCAAAACAACATTCTACCAAGGCGATCGCTATGTATTACACTTTCGCAGGTTTTGGTGCCGTCACAGGCATATTTTTGCTGCTAGTTTTTGCTATTTTGCAATGGCTGCACGTCTCCGCCGGCAGTTTTATTGATTGGGTAATTGCCATTGCTATTTTTGAATGGCTGTTGCTGATAGTTACAGTTCCCTGGAATATCCATTTTGAAGCTAAAGAAGTTTTAGCGCAAGCCGCAGAATCGACTAAAAAAAACATAGCTGTCGATCAGGAACAAGTCAAATACGTTACGGTATTAGTTAGCCGATCGCTGTTTGCGGCGATCGCACTTCACCTGTTTAGCGCGATCGCACTTTACGCCCTAGCCGCCGCCGGAATTAGTGCTATTGGCTATCTCAGTTCCGCTGCTGCACTGCTGTTAACTGTACTGCGTCCAGCTATCCGAGGTTATCAGTATTTAGCCCAGCGGCTGACAACTATCCGTAGCCAATTTTTGTACCCCCGCGAAGATATTGTCGAACTCCGCAGCCGCTTTGCAAAGTTAGAATCTACAGTTATAGATTTGACCAATCAATTAAGTTCAGACAATCCGAATTCGTGGGTGGCTGTCCAAAATCGGGAACGAGAAGCTATCAGAAGAGAATTAACTACTGTATCCGCATCTGATACTTTTAATCCAGACAATCTCCGACAATCGGCGAAAATCTGAATATAGCACACTCATCAGACAAGTCTGAGA
>NZ_JAUBSB010000103.1:0-10988 GCF_036702135.1 Microcoleus sp. LAD1_D3
TGGCTCTTGACTTGATTAATCCGAAACATCTTAAAAACTGGTTTACTAATTGCTGCTACTGTACCTCATAACATCCGGAAGTGCTGTATTTCAGCCTCCGACTTGTCCGGAAGTAAATCCCACAGAAAGAGTGTGGGAATATCTCAAAGATTTTTTAGCGAAAGTCGGTGTTTAGTAATCTTGACGAGCTCCGCACAAAAGTCCAGGAAATTTTGGCATCTTTCACCGTGAGCGTCATTGGTTTTCTCACCGGATGGTCTTGGATTTTACATTTTTTATCTCTATCACATCTTTAAAAAAATGGTATTATATAGCAATTCACTATAGCCCAATTTGCTTGTCACTAAAGTTAAAATAAACTATAATAAATTAACCTGATAATCCTCGGAAATAAAATCTAAAAACTAACTATTTTAATTCTCCTTAAAATTAACTTTTTTGAGACTAGTTTATGATTTTAAAAAGTATATTTGCAGCCATTCTTATTGTTTGACCGAAAGCATCCAGGATACAGGCCCCCGGATTCATCCGTGGAGAAATAAAAACCTGTATCCGATGAAACTTGCCCCCCGAATTTATCCGTGGGGGTCAATGCTTCATTCTAAAATCTAAAATCTAAAATCTAAAATCGATTGACGGTGGAGGCGCCGGTTTAGGGAAATCTAGATGTGAATTAAACATATTAATTAACCGGCGTTGCACAATTTGAGGATTATTGTGGGGAGTTGGGGTTAGGCGTCCCGCCTGCTGTGAAAATACACGCCTTCGGGCTCATGGTTCCAGCCACAAAAAAATTAAAATCATCCCGCTATTATGCAACCGCCCATTAACCAGCTCATATGATATTTTTCACTCTACAAAAACGAACCGACCAGGCAGCATATAAAATCCCCTCGCGCAGAAGCTGGGGAGGGGAAATGGTGAATAAAATTATTGGTTTCAAATTATCGATAGGTAGGTCTCTTTTTGCCGTGTCAAGAGGTATCGGGCGATCGAGCGACCGATGTTGGCCAGTCGCTAAGATAATTTCCCGGTGGGAAACCGAGAAATTATCAACTAAATCAACCTTTTTTCTGGCGTTGCAGTTGAGTTTTCCAATTAGCCATGTCCTTCTGAGCCTGCTGATAACTCTTAGTACCCGACGGCACCAGCGAAGCAGCTTCAACTGCCTCTTTCAGCTTTCCTTGAGAGCCTCGCAACTGAGCAATTTTGAGAATACTTTCGCTCCACTCTCCAATTAACTGCTGAGCTTCTTCATACTTCGGCTGACCGGGTTCAATTTTATTAGCTTGCTGGATGCCTTTACTGTAAGAAGAGGCAGCCCCCCGCTTAATTTGACCCTTAGCAGCCGATAGCAAAGCAGCATTTACGTCCTGGTCTTTGGATAGCTCCTCCCACTGAGCGATCGCCTGTTTCGACTGATTGTACACAGGCTGATTGACATCCGGCATCAATTTAGCCGCGCCGATCGCCCCCTGGAAATCGCCCCGAGCAGCCCGCCCGTTAGCTATATCCAAAATCGTTAAACTCCAGCGCTCAATATCCTGCTGAGCCTGCGGGTAGAGCGGATCGCTAGCCGGAATCGTTCGAGCCTTAACCACCGCTCTATTAAAACTAGAAGCCGAACCATCCTTGAGGAAAGTTTTCGCCTCAGCCCACACCTGCTGGCTCGATGGTGGCTGCTTGGTTCCCGTCCCTGCTTGCACCGCCCGCGGTTGGTTCTGCGACCCCCCGGCATTAGTAGATTTTTGAGCTCCAGAGTTTTGGGCATTTTGAGCAGGCGATCGAGGATCTCCTTCCTGCTGACCAATAAAAATTGATTTGTTCGTCACAAAAACACCCAACAGCAGCACCAAAGCCGTAGCTGAACTCCACAAAATTAGCTGCTGCAAAAATGACTTATCCGATCCCCCGTTATGCTCATCCTCCGGCTTTTGCAAGTTCGGTCGATCGCCTCCCCGATCGGCAGGGGCCACAGCATTTGGCTGCGACACAGGCGGCATCTCAACCGGCGAATCCTGAGCATTGCGAACTGCCGGAGGCAGATCAATTCGAGCGGTACCCGTAGCCATGTGCGGGCGATTGAACCCATCACCCGTACCAACCGCCATATTGCCGTTGCGTCCTGCCAACGCAGCAGTTGGTACCCCTGAAGCATCCGGCAAAATCACCAAATTAGCCTTTCCTGGAGGATTCACCACCATCAAAGGTTCTTGTTTCGGACGCAAATGGTGGTCACACAGCTCCGGCAGTCGATCGCTCAAAAAACGGTCTAAACCCTTAATGGTCATGCACTGTCCCGAGCGTAGCCCCTCCAAAAGCGCCGTCGTAAAAAACCCCTGACGCAAAGCCGAAGTTTCCCGCGAAACTTGATTCGGGCGGCAAGAAAGCACCGTTGGGATTTCCAGTTCCCGCGCCAGATCGACCGTTTGAGAGCCGATCGTTTCCCCCGCTTTCACAATCTGGCTGCGGTTCATATCAACCAGCACCAACACCGTTTCCGTAGGAGCGTTTTTCAGAGTATTCAACAGCAACTCTACCGGAATCCCCGTACCCTGAATGTCAGCCGGATTACCGTCAACCGGCATCAAATAATCCTTGCCTTCATAGCTGACACCGTAGCCGCTAAAAAAACACCAGAGTAAATCTCCCTGTTGCACATGTTCGGCGCAGAGGCTTTGGGTCAATCTCAGAATATTTTCCCGATTTGGATATGTAGATTGTCCCCACAGCGACGGCGAGCTATCGGTCATCAGCAGACATCCATCCGGCGCAAAACCCGCCTCCTCAGTCAAAAAACCGTACAGGGCCTCTGCATCCTCTTGGGCATAACTCAAAGGCTGGAGTAACTGATATTGATTGATGCCTATTGCAATACAAGCGTGATTTTTCATCCCCATATGCCCTATATATAATAGTGGACAGCTTGCACAAAACGATAACACATACCCGTTTAAGGTTATACCCACTTTCGCCAGCACTCAGATAGCACTTGTCGGAAGGAAGAAGTCCCAACAAGCGCCCCAATTTAGCATCCTAGAATTTTAACTTTTTATATTGCAGTAAAAATTTATACGCGGTGCCTGTCTTTAGAAAAATGACGTTAAATTGGATACACAGGCCAGTCTATTTGCTCTCATTTTCAGCACACTACACCAACAAGGAATAACCCGCCAATGGTCTCTACCGCCAAAAAAGAAATCTCCCCCCACAGCGAATCGCTACTGAAGCAAAAGCATCCTAAAACTCACAGCCATTATAGGTTTCAAGATTTTTTTGCCTTCGATCGCCAGATGGGTACAATTGACGACTGGAATGAGTCGCGCAACATTTTTACCAGCGAAGACTTCATTATCGGTTTGGTGGAGGGACTCGAAGAAGAAGTCGGCCCCGCGTCCTCTGTCATCATGTATACTATTGGTTGTCAGTGGGGACTCCAAGATTCCGAATTTTTTCAAAAATGGTTTAGTGCCGAATACAGCCAGAACATTCGCCAGTCAAATCTCATGTTTCTGCTAGAAACTTGGTGGTGGCCTTTCACGGCTCAAGGTTGGGGTCGCTGGGAAGTGGACATGAGCGATCGCAAACACGGCTGCATCTTCATCAACCTCTTTGACTCAGCAGTTGCTCGTACTTTGGGCGACGTAGGCAAACCTGTTTGTCACCTATACGCCGGTTTGTTCGCCGGTTTCTTCGGCTCTTTAGTCAAAAAGCCTCTGAGCTGCATAGAACTCCAATGTTACTCAATGGGAGAAACCTATTGCAAGTTCCTGCTTGGCAACCCGGATAAAATTGATGCAGCAGCATTCTGGCTCAACGAAGGTGCCAACGCCCGCGATATTCAAAATCGACTGCAACACGGTGAAATATTGCGGTAAACAACCTGGAAAGGCACATCCCCTGCCCTGCCTTTCCTCCCACCCATTTCGCGATCGAAAGTGCGATGGTGGATTTCTCCAGGCAGGAAGAAAGATGAAAAGTCAAACTTCATGGTTGGGCCAATCTGTCCAAGAATTCTTTGGTCACTATAATTGGCTGGGAAAATCTTTAGAAACCCCAAATGGCTCGACTCCGGGTCAACTTCTGAGTTTAACCCAGCCAGTAGCTGACTTTTTTCAAGCTATTTCTTGGGAAGGAATTCCGGAAGTAGGTGCCCTACCCCTACCGCCACCCTTGCCAGTAATTTCTATTTCTGAACAAGCAGAAGTCACCATTGATGACCTATTTGACCTGTTTTAATCTGTGTAGGGAATGGAAAATGGCCCTGAGTTAATATTAGGAATCCCGAAGTGCAACTGGTAACTTTTTATTATTATTGGGAAGTAGGAAAACTACTAATAAATAACAACTACTAATTGCCAACTGCCAACTGACTTCCTTTTATCAATTACCGATAACCACTTAATTAAAATCATGCACCCTGAGATTGAGGCGCTGCTGGATCAGGCAGAAAACCGCTTTTTAAAAGGCGAAGAACTCATAGCTTTTAAGCGTCAAGCTGTAACCCTTGTCCAGCGCTTAAAAATTTACGAATTTTTGCGAGAGAAGGAAGCAAGCATCTTCCAACCAGTAGCCAACAAGCTACAAGAAACGTTCCCCGACGAAAAACAAGAAACCTTAGAACGATCGCTCAAACACTGGGTTTTAGTCTTGCGGTACTGCGCTATGGCTATGCTGCTGAACGATCAAATTTTTCTAGAACAGCGCCTTTTAGACTGGCTTTCCGGCATAGTCGAAGCCCACCAAACTCAAAATATAGAAGCAACTGTTTGCAATCTGCTGCAAACTCGTTTAAAAGAATTGCTTTCAGAGCAAGCCCGGGCTATATTGCAACCATTTTTCGACCAAGCACAGTCAATTATTATTGACCAAGGTAATAAATAATCAGCTTTCTTCCCAATTTCCAATTTCCAATTCCCGATTCCCAATTCCCAATTTCCGATGATTAATATTGCCGACTTACTCAAACAGCCCCGACTCCCTGGAAACTACTTTGCCAGCGATGCCTACGTCCGAGGCGACCTCGAACTCGGCCTCCTCGAAAACCGCCGGGGCGATCGGCTCCTAGCGCTCCCAGAAACACTGATTCAAGCCATTTATATCGGCTTAGAAAAAGAAACAGGTCAAGCCTCCCGCCTCGTACTTTTCAACTGCGGTCGCTGGTGGGGTAAAAACTTCTACGTGCGTTTTTGCGAAGAAGTCAGCGAATACTACGGTCAGCCAGTTTCTGAAATGGAAATGGTAGAATTTCTTCAGTCCTTGCAGCAGTGTTGGAAAACTCATGGATGGGGAACATTTGAGCTTGATCCCAGCTATTCCGAACATGGATTTTTAATAGTAAAAATTGCTAACTCTCTTTTTGCTAAAACAGCCCCCAAGTCTAAGCGACCAGCCTGTTTTTTAGAAGCAGGTATTTTAAGTTCGTTCTTTAGTCAGCTTACGGGTCGAGAACTTCACTGCCTGCAAACATCCTGCGAATCATTGGGTTCGGACTGCAACCGCTTTATTTTAGGGCTGCGCGATCGCCTCCAACCTGCCGATTCTATGGTCGAAGAAGGAAAAGACCATGAAGCTATTCTCAGTCAACTTTTCCCAAAAAACTGACTTGTGTGACAGCTATTAGTTTGTTAATAGCTGTCAAATCGATTGTTGGGCACTCATATTATCCACCGTATCATCAAAACTGTGAGTTAAATTATAAAAAAGCTCCTGAGTTAAAAAATCGGGTTTTAGAAATTTAAATAAAACCTGATTATAACTAGCAGCTAGAAAATTCATAACTTACTCTACAAATTCATAAAATTTAAAAGCAATCAAAACCTCAAACATTTTGCTAGAACTTAATGGACGCCAATGAACTTCTAACTCGATATGCAGCCGGCGAAAGAGATTTTAGACTGGCAAATCTGCGCGGCATTGTGTTGAGTCCGATCGATTTATACCGTTCCAGCGATGCCCCCACTCTACTTTTGGCAAACCTCAACCAACACCAGCAACGACCCTACTTAATCGGTGCTAACCTCAGCGGGGCCGACCTCACCAAAGCCCATCTGAGCCGCGCCAATCTCAGCAAAGCTGACCTCAGCGGAGCCAATCTCACCGGCGCCAACCTCATGGCAGCCAGTCTGAGCGGAGCTAATCTCATCGGAGCCAATCTCACCGGCGCCAACCTAGCCGGCTCTCATCTGAATTGGGCAAACCTGACCGGAGCAATTCTTCCCCATGCTAATCTCATAGGGGCAGATATGAGCGCCGCTAACCTCACCAAAGCCGTTCTCACTGAGGCCAATCTCAGTAAAGCCTATCTGATTAAAGCCAATCTCAACGGGGCAAACTTCAAAGATGCTTACTTAAGTCTAGCGAGTTTGAAAGAGGCAGACTTGACCGAAGCACAGCTCACCGGAGCCGAATTATCCAAAGCCAACCTAGCCGGAGCCAACCTAACCCGTGCTAACCTCAGCAAAGCCAACCTGTTGAAAGCTAATCTCAGGCGAACTAACCTCACTCAAGCCTATTTAAACGGCGCGTGCTTGATCGGATCAGACCTTAGCGAAGCTTGCTTGGATAGAGCCAATTTGTGTAAAGCAGACCTCAGCCAAACCTACCTGAGAAACATTACTTTGAATGGCAGCCACTTAAGCGGTATTAACCTCAGCGGGGCCGACCTCAGCGGTGTAGACTTGAGCCGCAAACTTTTAACTGGAATTAATATGGCAGAGGCATTGTTGAATGAAGCCAACTTGAGCGGTGCTTATCTGATGGAAGCTAACTTGAGCGGGGCAAACCTCAGCAAAGCCAACTTGAGTCTAGCCTACCTGATCAACGCCGACCTGTCTAATTCTTGCCTGCATGAAATTAACTTCAGCAAAGCTAACCTGAGTAAAGCCAACTTGCAGAAAGCTGACTTGACAGGAGCCAACCTCCGGGGAGCGATTCTAACTGAGGCGGATTTGACGGGAGCGAAGTTGATTGGAGCCACTCTTCCTAACGGCACAGTTTATCGGCGTTAACTGGTCAACCCCCTGGATTATTTGCCTAGTAAAGTGCGGTTGATGTCCAGAATCGGAAAAAATAGGTTCCTTTCTTCCACCGTGAGATATTGTTTGAGGACCTTTTTCATCACATCGTAGGTCACGGTCGCACTATTTCTAACTTGAACAGCACCTAAAATAGTTTGCAACCAAAGTAGTAGCCGATCGCGCAATCGTTCCGTATCATTAATCAATAGTGCTGCCGTCGAATGCCTCAACACCCGCACAATATCTCCACGGCACTTTTCAGTGACATCGTTAGCCCCCCGCCGAAATAAATTAGGGTCTAGAGACAGCATTTGTGCTTCCACTTGCCGCATAATTTCCGTTTCAGAGGCTTGAATTTTTTTATAAGCACTCATCCGGTGATTCAAAGACTGAAAGTAGTCTTTCAAAAATTGGAGTTCTTCTGCACTGGCGTAGCGTCCGTCTGCTTCGGTGCTCAAACGCGCAAGTTGGCTCAACATAGATTTTTCTCTACTACTAAAATACAAACATATCAGTTTTAAGCTTCTTTAGTCCGAACTAAATACTGTCCCACTTGAAAGCGGGTTTCATTAAGCTGTGTAACGATAGAACGAGTAATTAACTTTCCCGATTCTACAACTACTTGACCCGTAATTGGGTGTAATAAATCTTGCTGGGCCCGGCGGCCGATCAGAGCTTCGACATTTTCAATAGCATTAATGTACATCCCCGCAGGCAACTGTACAACCACACCCTCGCCCATAATTTGAGCCTGACAAGCAAGTCGCGAATTGGCTTTAGCCGTAGTAATGACTTCCAACGTCCTTCTCTCGCGGCGGTTCATGTCCGACAAGCCTTCCATGCCTTCTTTAATGTAAACATGGCAGGTAGCGCACATTCCCCGCCCCCCGCATTCCTTGAGAACGTCTAAATCTTTGGAAAGTAAGGCAGACAGGATATTTGATCGGGTTTCGACTGCTATTTCCTCCGCAATTGGATCTAGTTTAATAATTTTAACCATATTGATGTTTGCTCCTGTCAAGTTCAGTATTTAGCAAGTTACGATCAACTTATTCAAAGCGCAAAAAAATTTGGCTAACACTCAAAAAGGTTAAGATGCCTTGACGACAGCATCGGCTTCGGGTTCTCTAACCCCTATGACATAACCGCACTTCTGTTGTGGTCATATCGCTGTTCCCTCGCCCCGATTCCCCAGCTTAGCCTTGAAAAGCTAAAACCTTAGATACTTTCTGGATGGCATGGAAAAAACTGTAATAGTCGCCATCGACTAAAATAGCAGCCACAGGTAGTTTCAGATCCGACACTCGAATCCGGCAAGATTGATACTGATTCCGCAAGTCAAGGATGTTAGTAGGTGCGAGTGTGCGATCGCTCTCAAGGAGGCTGAGAATGAACCTGAGATAACATAGCAGTACCTGGCGAGCGATTCAAAAATTTGAATTTTTGTCAGAATTATTTACATATTTTAATACTAGCTCAAGCTTTTTCTATAATTAGACCGATGCAACATTCTAAGTACCGCATTTTAGGGCTAGTCGGACAAGGACAATTTGGTCGAGTCTTTTGTGCCAGCGTTCGAGAAGCTCCCGCCCAGGACTCCCGTCTCACCAGCCAACTGGTTGCTCTCAAAGAACTTAGTCATCAAAAAGCCCCAACTAGCGAATTCTTGCGAGAGCTGTGGTTTCTAATCACCTTGCAGCACCCGAACATTGTTACCTGCCGAGCTCTAGAACACACAGCTACAGGCAGGTACTTGGTTATGGACTACTGCGAGGGAGGAACCCTCCGCAACCTGCTCAAACAAGAGCGCCCCTTGCGTCTACTCGAAGGTTTGCAGCTAGTCATGGAAGTTTTAGCCGGCTTAGACTACGCCCACCGCCGAGGCGTAGTTCACTGCGACATCAAACCCGAAAATATCCTCCTAACATTAGGAGCAAAAGGTTGGTCGCCCCGGCTTTCTGACTTTGGTATCGCGCGTCGGCTGCCAGAAATTGGTACCACTCGCCTCCACCAAGAACTTTCTCCCGACGCTACCGTAGGTTCCCCCGCTTACATGGCCCCTGAGCGGTTTTACGGTCTTTTTTCCCCGATGTCAGATATATATGCAGTAGGAATTCTGCTGTTTGAATTGCTAATGGGCTACCGCCCTTTCGGGGGAACCCCCGGAGACTTGAGGTGGGCGCACCTGAATCAACGCTTGCAATTTCCCGACGCCATCCCCGAACCTTTGCAAGCAATAGTCAAAAAATCTTTAGAAAAGCTGCCAGCCCGCCGTTTTGCCAGTGCTTCCCAAATGGCTCAAGCTCTGCGGCTAATCATGTACGACCCCGCTGTCAGACAATTGGGCGACTGCATTATTCCCTGGGAAAACCCCACAACCAGTGGTGATAAAAGTGTGAAGTCGGAAACTGACTCTTTGCTGGAAGTTGAAGAGGAAAAAGCATCACAGCCGGCGATTAATTTACTTGGGACTGTGCACTATTCGCTTTCGCAGCCCAAGCCACTGATACTTCCAGCACCGTTGACCGCTTTAATTGCCACTGAAACGTATCTATATGCTGCTGTAGGTACAGAGGTCAAGGTTTGGTCTCAGCCGGGAAAACAGCTAGTTACAGGAGAAATGTCTACTTCTATTTCATTAATGGCGGAAATTGTGCGTGGAATTTTACCGAGTTCCCACGGCTGCTGCGTTCTCACTCCGCAAAAACTTTACTGGCTCAATGAGGACTCTTGGGAGCCTCAGTGTTTGCTGGATATGGGTTTGAGGCAAGGTCCCGATGCTTTTAAAGCTGCTATTGACTCTCACGGCAACTGGTTGACAGTAGCGGTTCCCGGCGAACTGCGTTTTTATTCTTTAGCGGGAAACAGCACGGCGGGCGATCGGAAAAAAGCGCTGAAGCCGATCGCTACTGTGCCCTTACCAGAACACTATTTACCAGAATTAATTTTTTTGGATCGGCGACACGTCTTAGCAGTTTGGCCGGACAACGAACCAAAAAATCCCCAAACTATTTTTAGAGTTTACACTCGCCGCGGCACGCCGGTGGGTTCTGTGCGGTTGTCTGCCAGCGTGGGACAGATGCTGTTGACACCTGAGCCTTATACTTTGCTGGGAATTCCCCAAGGTGGTAAAGCGGCGGTGTTGTTGATGAAATTGTGGCCGCTCAAGGTAGCGCGAATTCCCCTTGAAAGTTTGCCTGTGTCTGCTTGTGTGGCTAATTGGGGATGGGTGTTGGCAGATGTTGGGGGGCAGATAGAAGTGTTAAACAGTCAAGGGATTCAAGTAGGGAGTTTTAGCAGCCCCGCCTCACCCCGGGCGATAGCTCCTTGGGGGAATAGAGGTTTGGTGATTGCTGTCAATACTGAGGAAGAGAGTCACTTGCACTTTTTAGATGTAAATGTTGAGGAGACCAACTCACCCTCGATCATCAAAGGCTGATAACTGGCGTAACTAAAGGAGTTTGGGGGTGTAATTCAGGAGAGTGTATTTGCGGGCGATCGATTCCTGGGAGTTTGATCAGGGTTAGAGTACCGTGTCGTGTCAACTTCGGGATTTTGAATCATGAGGAATTGTTAAGGGCGATCGGCTCAATCGGAGACCCAAACGTCCCTCAGTAAAGTCCAAGAAATGCAGAGACCACTTACACACCACTTACATATATGACTCATGCACCAGCCTGCTTCTGTCATTCTAACCCCATGATGCAGCCTCACACCTTAGAGTCTAACTTTGCCTTACCTCTACTCCAAGTAAGCCCCATCATCGGGTTGAACCACTGAGATCTTCTACTCATGCGCGGGAGATAGTCTGCCCCAAAAGTCCTATCTTGCCCCAAAAAAAGACCCTATAGTTAAAAGAGGAGTCAGCCAGGGGATACCGGAGCGGTGAAGGACAGCCGAAACCCTTGGTGTGTATAGGTTCAAAAAAAAGTCAAAAATATTTTCGCAAAACGCTTGACAACTCTAGGG
>NZ_JAUBSB010000104.1:0-10231 GCF_036702135.1 Microcoleus sp. LAD1_D3
AGGCAATTATCTATGTATATCTTGCCTTACAGATTTTTTTTTGCTCACTTTTTCAGTGCCATTGGACTTTAGTCCTCTCTTTATCAATAAAGTTTTCTAGATGTAGGGTGCGTCAGCGCCAATATTTGATGCCGATCGAACAATTTGTTTCTGACGCACCTTACGATAAATTCTGCTATTTCATTAAAGCAGCGCCGCGGTTGTAAAGTTCCCGCGCGTAATCAGTCCAAGTTCCCTGTCCCCAATAGCGGAAACAGCTTGTTTGCAGCAGCAAGTTGTAAAGCAAAGCTTGTTGGTATTCAAACTGCTTGGTAACTGAAGCATCTTGCTGCACCAGCGGGTCGTATTTTTTGTGGAATGCAGCGCTGAGTAGATTCATCGGTTCCAAGACGTTTTCGTAGCCTTTCACCCAACTCAAATCGTTTGTCCAAGAAGCACCGTCCATGTGAAAATTGTGGTCTGTTTGCTTGAGTTGGGCGATCGCACTTTCGACTTTTTCCGGTGTCGCACTATCAGGATCGACTAGGTGCCAGATTTTGTGCTGGTTAATCCCCTGACAAACAGGATAATCATCAGGATTAACACCCGCCGCTTCAATTATCTCCAAATATTCAGTGCCGTTTAAACCAACAACACCGGATTTCCCCCCGCCTTGTTCGCGGTTTTCGTGCCAAGCTTTGACAAAGGCGCTGGGAAATTCATTCATCATGACGCCGCCATTTTCGCCGTCGGCAATTTGAGTAACTAAAGAAGGAACTGTGACATTGCCAATTTGCTGTTTATTTCGTCCTTTTGCTTCGTAATAAGGCTGCATTTGACCGACCAATTTCGTATCTGAACCTTGGGTTTTAATCAAAGCAGTAATACTGATTGTTTCGCCGTGAGAATTGCGGGCAACCAAACGGTTGGGAATATATTTTTTGTCTTGCGACAATCCCGAACCGTCTGGATTTTCTACAGAATGTTCCTGCACCATCAGCCAGCGATAGCCACATTCTTTCAAAGCTTTGATGTATTCGTAAAGCGTATCTGGGTGATTGGGAAAGTGCATTTCTGGGGGCGAAAAACCTTTAACGCGCTTCAGGGCATCAATGCCAAAAATGGCGGCAAAATGATGTTGCCATGCTTGAATTTGGAGTTTGATGTCGGGAATGGGAGTTGAGGGAATGACGGCGTGACTCCACATTGTCCCCAGCCATTCTACGTGAGGTTGATATTGAGGATCGCAGGTAATCCGCTTGAGATTGTCAAAGATATCGTCTCGCCCCATTTGGCGCAATCCCCATAGCAAATTCCCGGAATAGTCGAGCATAATTCGCGGGTTGCAACCTTCAGCAATCAGTTGTGGGATGAATTCTCCCATGCGAGAATAGCACCAAGCAAAGACTCCCGCGTTGTGATTGTCTCCTTGGTTGGGATGTTCAAACATATGCTGGAGATTGCAGATTAGTTCGCCGTTTGCACCTGCAGGAATTGTCGGTTGGTGCATATGCAGGGCGCAGGCGAATCCGGCTTGAATGTTTTCGAGGCGGAGGTTTGTGGCAGGTAGAAAGAGTGGTTCGTTGCTATTGGCGGCGGCACTGATTTCTGCTTCAAAGCCGCAAATATTGGGCAATCCTGAGTTGATTTCGTTTAAAATGGGTAAATTGGGAGATTGTGCGATCGCAGGCATAAATTTTTCTCAACAATTGTGGAGGGGCGCTGTCTGCTATTGCTAATATAGCTAGATAATTTAACAGTAGCAGAGGATGTCTGCAAAAGATAAATTTCCCAAGATAAGTCCGGCAGCACAGAATCTCCTAATCATGGGTCAAATGTTTAACACATTTCAAGTAACTACGCGAGGTATATTATGAAATACGAAATCAAGGTTTTGGAACCAACGGATTTGTGGTATGTCCAAAATAATACCAATCCAGAAACCAACAAGTTTTATCATCCCACTAAGAATATTCCCCTCGTTCAGCAAGCGGAAATCAACTTGAACAATTCGGGAGTGATAATTCAAAAAGGTGCGCTGCATTGGTGTATGGGAAAATTGACTTCCGGTGTTTATAAAACGGATAACCGTTTGAAAGATATGTGGGTATCTTTGACAACGGAAATGGACTACAATGCTCCCGTATATCAAGGGACTGGTACGGTGAAACTGGAACCGAGACAAAAAGGGCATTTCCTGCATTATATGCCGATCGAGCTTTCGGATGCGGAGCAGTGGGAGTTTGATGATGGTATATTTCAGTTTTGTTCGGACAATGTAGTTATCGGTGCTAAAAAACTGAAATTCCGACAAGTGGCTGCTTCTAATGACGGTAGGTGGAGAATTGCTGTTACAGCTTTGCGCGAGCAAAAAGCTACTGTTGTAGCAGCTACAAGTTCACCAGCTAAGGTTGTCGAACTCAGACAAGGTGAAACTTTGATAGCTGATTGCGATTTGGTGAAAGGATTTACCAAGGGGATTGAAGAAGATTATCGAAAATTAGGTCATTTTGGCAAAGGCGGCGGGGAGGGTTATGTTTGGTTTTATCAGGGGAAAGGTAAATTGTTAGTATGTGAAAATGATGCTATGGGTTTGGGTTGAGTTATTTCATAGCGACCAAAGATTCGCTCGATGAAAAAGAATGGATTTGACAAATTAGTTTGATTTTTGCCAAACCTGGAAAAACAGGCGATCGATTACACTTTGGCACATTACGGACACGGCAGTGCCGTGTCCGTACCTGTATTTTAAGCAACAGTCCGATCGCCCAAATCCGTCTCAACATCCGCTAGCAGCCCGTATTTTCGCTGTATTCCCAATGGCCGACTTGCTTATCTGCCTAGAAATCATATACTTTGTCAAGTTAAGAAAATATTTTTTTGAATCACCAGGAGTAAGCAGGAAAAATGTACATAGTACAAATTGCCTCGGAGTGTGCCCCCGTCATCAAAGCAGGAGGTTTAGGCGACGTAGTTTACGGCTTGAGTCGGGAGTTAGAGAATTCCGGCCACTGCGTCGAGGTTATTCTACCCAAGTACGACTGCATGAGGTACGACCATATTTGGGGACTTCACGAGGCCTACCGGGATTTGGCTGTGCCCTGGTACGGCGGCGAAATCCTCTGTGATGTCTTGTGCGGCTGGGTGCACGGGCAGTTGTGTTTTTTCATCGAACCTCGCTCTCAAGATAACTTTTTTAATCGTGGCTGTTATTACGGGTGCAATGACGACAATATGCGGTTTGCATTTTTCAGCAAAGCCGCTTTGGAATTTTTGCTCAGAAGCAACAAGCGTCCCGATGTGATTCACTGTCATGATTGGCAAACTGGTTTGGTTCCAGTCATGCTGTTTGAAATTTACAAATACAATTGGATGGAAAATCAGCGAGTCTGCTATACCATTCACAATTTCAAACATCAAGGCATGGGAGGTGGCGATATTTTGCAAGCCACGGGTTTGAATCGAGATGATTATTATTTTGAGTACGATCGCCTGCGAGATAACTTTAACCCTTTTGCCCTCAACTTTATGAAAGGCGGCATTGTTTACTCCAACTTTGTCACCACAGTTTCGCCACACCACGCTTGGGAAGCTCACCTCGGCGAGTTCGGCTACGGTTTGGGCCACACTTTGCATTTATATCAAGAGAAGTTTCGCGGGGTGCTCAACGGCATCGATTACGAGGTGTGGAATCCAGAAAGTGATGGCTATATTCCGCACCACTACAATCAGAAGGATTTGGCAGGAAAAGCGAAAACTAAAAAAGCTTTGCGCGATCGGCTGTTCCTGCGCGATGCTGATAAGCCTATTATTACCTTTATCGGTCGTTTGGACGACCAAAAAGGCGTTCATCTCGTCCACCATGCAATTTATTACTGTCTGAGTAAGGGAGCGCAATTCGTACTTTTGGGTTCCGCGACGGAAGCGGGAATTAACGCTCATTTCCAGCACGAAAAATACTTTTTAAATGACAATCCAGACTGCCATTTAGAACTAGGTTTTAATGAGGAACTGTCGCACTTAATTTACGCGGGTGGGGATATGATTGTGGTTCCCAGTAATTACGAACCCTGCGGGCTGACTCAGATGATCGGGTTGAGGTACGGTACTGTTCCTGTGGTGCGGGGAGTTGGCGGTTTGGTGAATACTGTGTTCGATCGAGATTACGACACCCGCCACCTCCCCGAAGAGCGCAACGGTTACGTGTTTTACCAAAGCGACTACGGTGCTTTAGAGTCGGCGCTCGATCGGGCGATCGGATTGTGGTATGACTATCATGATGAATTTGAAAAACTCATGCTTCAAGGCATGAATTGTGACAATTCGTGGAAATATCCAGCTAAAGACTATGTGGAAATTTACGAGCTAATTCGACACAAATAATCAGTAGGCTGCCCAGTGTGCAAATTACTAACTCTAGGGTGTGCACTGCTAGCCCGCTTCTTGAAGGCTGTTGAGTCTGGTTGCGAAGTCTAACAGTTGATACATGGCGGGGAGACGAATCGCCATGAGGTGCCTGTTGCTTTGTTTTTGGGAGGGCGAGGTTGTTTAAGGAATCTTTTTAAATTTACCTTATGGGCCAAATTTAATAAAACCTCTAAAAGTTGTTGTCGCTCACAATTAGTAAAAGCACTGTCTGCCCTCAAAGGGCAGACAGTCAGAAACTTACGGGGGATAGGGCTGGGGAGTTTTTGGAGATGTCTATTGCAAAGTTTTGTGATACCTAGTCGGCAAAAATTTCTGTCATAAATACAGTCCTGGACGCATCAAGAACTTCATAAGCAAATTTTTGGACGTAGCATAATAGCGGCATGATTTTGATTTTTTTTGTGGATGGGCCCATGAGCGCGAAGGCGTGTATTTTCAGAGCAGGCGGGACACCCTACAATAATCATCCTCAAATTGTGCAAGGCCAATTTTTTACCTAATCTGCGGGCTACAACACAGTCTTTTCGGAAAAAAACTGCTGCTTGAGCGAAGTCGAGACCGGATTTCTGACCACCAGCGCATCAGCCCTAAAATAGTTACGCTCTCGATCATCAAATAAGAATTACTTGCATTAATATAGTAAAGCACTGACTATAGATGGCTGTGGATGCACCATCGTGTCAATTATCAGATGAAAAAATCTATCATTATAGAACAATGAGCATTTCTCGGCGTATTTTTCTTGCCAGCGGTACAGCAATGGCTGTCGTGGCCGTGGGGGAACTAACCAAAAAAGCCCCTGTCGCAGCCCAAACCGGCACTCTCAACCTTTATTCAGCACGTCACTACGACACTGATAATGAGTTGTACCAAAGCTTCACCAAAAAAACTGGGATCAAGGTTAACCTCGTTGAAGCGGATGCTGACCAACTAATTGAACGGATCAGAAGTGAAGGTGCAAATAGCCCCGCTGATGTTTTCATCACGGTGGATGGTGGGCGTTTGTGGCGGGCCAAACAAGCAGGTATCCTACAACCCGTGTCTTCAACAGTCCTGACATCGGCAATTCCAGCAAGTTTGCGAGATCCTCAAGGTTTCTGGTTTGGTCTATCGCGCCGGGCACGGGTGATTGTTTATAACAAAAGCAAGGTGAACCCTGCCCAATTGTCAACCTATGAGGCGCTGACAGAACCTCGGTGGAAAGGCAAAGTTTTAGTGCGATCGTCCACTAATATCTATAATCAGTCTCTGGTTGGGGCTATGTTAGCCGCTCATGGAGCTCAAAAAACAGAAGCTTGGGCGCGAGGATTGGTGGCTAATTTTGCGCGTCCTCCAGAGGGAAATGATACAGCGCAAATCAAGGCGGTTGCTGATGGGGTAGGCGATATTGCCCTGGTTAATACCTATTATGTAGCTCGCTTAATGAAATCGAAAGATCCAGCAGAACAGGCGATCGCGGCGAAAGTAGGTGTATTTTTCCCGAACCAGCGCGATCGAGGTACTCACGTCAATATTTGTGGTGCCGGTGTAGTCAAAACCTCGCGTAACAAAGCAGGCGCGATCAAATTCTTGGAACACCTAGCCAGTCGCGAAGCGCAACAAATTTTTGCTAGGGGTAATTACGAATACCCTGTGATTTCAAATGTGGCGATCGATCCTACGGTTGCCAGTTTTGGTACATTCAAATCTGACCCTCTCAACCCTGATGTGTTTGGGAAAAATAACCCCGAAGCTTTAAAGATTGCCGATCGCGCCGGATGGAAATAGAAGCTTTTTGAACAAGAAGCTACTCTTTGTGATTCGGCGGTTGAAACCGCCGAATCCAACCAGCTTTAATTTTTAATTTTACCATCCGGCATTATAGCGCCTTTGAGGTTTGCCCCTTTGAGGTTTGCCCCTGTCAAATCAGCACTATTTAAGTCAGTTTCACTTAAATTGGCATTACTAAGATTGGCATTATTCAGTTTAGCCCCTCGCAAAAAAGCCCCCTTGAGATTTGCATTACTCAAATCAGCATTTGTGAGATCAGCGGCAGATAAACCTGCTTTTTCTAGAGAAGCACCTTTTAAATTTGCACCTTTGAGATTGACGCTATCGAGTAAGGCTTCATTAAGTTTGACCTTTTCTAGCATAGCACCTTCCAACTTAGCACCATTGAGATTAGCGCTGGTTAAATCCATGTCACTTAACTTGGTATCAGTCAGATCACATCCTGGACATTGCTTAGTTTTTTGTAATGTTTCGAGGGGACCAGCCGCCTGTTTTTCGCATCCAAAGGTGACAAAAATAGTAAGCAGTAAGAAAGAGATTGTGCTAGTAGTGCGGGTAAACATTGCTAAGTTTTTATTACTCATCTTGATTTTCAAAGGAATAATGGCAACAGTTAACTGTTAACTGTTAACTCTGTTGAAGACTTGCGCGATCGCGCAATTTTCCAACTTAATAAAATAACCGGTAACATCCCCACTAAAACAATTGCCAATGCTGGGCCAGAAGCTTCAGCCAATCGCTCATCTGAGGCAAGTTGATAAGTTCGCACAGCCAAGGTATCAAAGTTAAACGGTCTAATAATTATAGTAGCAGGTAACTCTTTCATGACATCAACGAATACTAACATCATGGCAGTTAGTAGACCTCCCGTCATCATTGGTGTATGAACTGTAACTAAAGTTTGCATAGGACTATAACCCAAACTTCTGGCCGCATCATCTAAATTAGGCTTAATTTTGCTCAAACTTGACTCCACGGCATTTAAAGAAACAGCTAGGAAGCGAACTATATAAGCAAATACCAAAGCTGCGATCGTACCACTTAACAACAAGCCTGTAGAAATCCCCAAGTTTTCACGCATCCAACTATCAAATAAATTGTCAATTTTACCAATGGGAACCATAATCCCCACTGCAATGACAGAACCAGGTACAGCATAGCCCATTGCCGCAACTCTGGTTCCTAACTGCACTCCTAAATTAGGATATAACCGTAAGCCATAAGCCATAATCAAGGCAATAACTACGGCTAAAGTTGCTGTCAGTGTTGCCAAAATTAAACTATGACGGGCAAACATCCAAAAGCGTTCATCTAAGGTCAATTGCCAATTAGCTAAGGTCAACTTGACTAAAAGGCCTGCGGGCAATAAAAAACCCAAAAACAGCGGCATCAAACAAGCAATTACCGCTAAAATTTCCCTAATTCCTTTAAGTTGATAAGTTTGTAGTTGGCGATAGCGGCTGCTAGCTTGATAATATTTAGTCCGACTTCGCGACCAGCGTTCTATTAAAATTAAACCCAGAACAAATAATAATAGCATCGCAGCTAATTGATTGGCGGCAATTCGTTCTCCCATGCCAAACCAAGTCCGATAAATACCTGTGGTGAATGTATCCACTCCAAAATACTGAACAGTGCCATAATCGTTGAGAGTTTCCATCAAAGCCAGTGCTAAACCTGCTACAATTGCGGGTCTTGCCATTGGTAAGGCAACGGTAATAAAACTCCGCCAAGGACTACAGCCAAGTATTCTACTAGCTTCTAGGGTACAAGTTGATTGCTCCAAAAATGCAACTCTTGTTAATAGGTAGACGTAGGGGTATAAAACTAAGATTAGCATTAATATTGCTCCTGGGAGCGATCGCACGTTAGGAAACCAATAGTCTCCATAACTCCAGCCAAATATATAACGCAAAGCACTTTGAACTGGGCCGGAAAATTCTAAAAAGTCTGTATAAGTATAAGCTAGCACGTAAGCTGGGGCAGCTAAAGGTAACAGTAATGCCCATTCAAATATACGACTGGCCCGAAAGCGACACATTGTTACTAGCCATGCACATCCTACGCCAATCACGACAACACCAAAGCCTACACCGATCATTAACAATAAAGAGTTGACGATATAACGAGTTAAAACTGTATCGGTTAAATGTTGCCATGTATCTTTAGCTTCAAAAAAGATACTGGATAAGACACTGATTACTGGTATGGCGATCGGCAATGCTAAAGCGATAACCGCAAGTGTCCACCCACTAGCGGATAAACCGCGTAAGGTCGATCGCCATTGGATTGTGCTGATTGCTGTTTGCTGTAGTGATTTTTGGGAATTTTTCATTGCTAGTAAAAAGTCTAGCTTGCTAGTTTATCAGTATGTGTAAACATTTGTCAAGTCTTTATGACAATTTATCTCACTAAACTGGTTTATTGTAGAATAGTAAGTTGTTGATTATTTATAGCAATAATGGCTCGACCGATAATTCTGCATTTGGATGGTGTAACAAAACAGTATTCCCAAGCAGCATCACCTGCGGTGGCATCTGTCACCCTGACTTTACATCAAGGAGATATCCTGGGGTTGTTGGGGCCATCGGGTTGTGGGAAAACAACGTTGCTGCGGTTAATTGCTGGTTTTGAACAGCTACAAGCAGGGACGATCGCTCTAGCAGGAAAAACTGTAGCCAGTGTTAATATGTCAGTCGCGCCGGAACAGCGAGACATTGGTATGGTGTTTCAAGACTATGCACTCTTCCCCCATTTGACAGTCGCGAAAAATGTAGCTTTTGGCTTGACGCATCAAGGAAAAGAGTCAAAGCATAATATTCAGAAAGGTGTCACCGAAGCTTTAGCATTGGTGGGATTAGAAGGATTGGAAAACCGTTATCCCCATGAATTATCGGGGGGTCAGCAACAGCGAGTGGCCTTGGCCCGTGCTTTAGCCCCTAGACCTGCGATTATTTTACTAGATGAACCGTTGAGTAATTTAGATGTACAAGTACGGTTAAGATTGCGTCAGGAAGTCCGCGAGATTCTCAAAGCAACGGGAACCTCTGGTGTATTTGTCACCCACGATCGCGAAGAAGCACTTTCGATTTCAGATTGGGTAGCGGTGATGCGTCAAGGCCAATTAGAACAGTTTGGCACTCCAGAGGAAGTTTATCAAGAACCAGCATCTCGATTTGTGGCTGAGTTTGTGACTCAAGCTAATTTTGTGTCTGCATCGTTGAAGCAGGATTTTTGGGAAACAGAAGTAGGTTGTTTTGCTGTTAAAGGAGATTCATTTGTAAAACTTCCTTGTGATGTTTCTACTGAAGGAGAATTGATGATCCGGCAGGAAGATTTAAGTTTATTCTTAGATGAAGATTCGGCTGTTGTGATTTGCGATCGCCAATTTTTAGGCAGAGAAAATCGTTATTGTTTAAAAACCCCTTCTGGCGAAAAATTATATGCACTCACAACCACAGGAAATGTTTTTCCCATTGGTTCTAAAGTTCGGTTATCTTGTGGTGATAATTCTCCCTTAGCTTTCTTTGTCGGTAAGCCTAAGCCATAGCTAATTGCTAATTGGGGAAAACTCCTCCCCTTCCCATCTCCCAGTCTCCCCCTCTTACTTATACTGTCTGATACGTTTTCTGTCTATCGCTGTTGTCAGGGAAGGGGCTAGTCACGATATGCTCTGCTTTTATACCGGCTGCAATCAGCGCTTGGCTTAGACCTTCCTCGAAGTTATCCTCTTCAATTACAATTTGATAATCGACTAAACGAGCATGAAACAGAATCGTGTCAATCCAGCGCTGTTTATCCCAGCCTGTAGCCAGAATTAGAAAGTGACCTGAATCGACATCACAGACGGGGTAAAGCTGGATTGCCTGTAAACGCGGTTGGGCGATCGTTGCTTCTTGCAGGGTTTTTTTGAGGATGTGTGCATAGCTTAGTGAGTTATCCATTGGAGAATCACCTCTTGACTTGGTTCGTAAACTACTGGAGTTTAGACTAAAAAACGATCGCACCTAAAAGTAGCTGCCTCTCAACCGCAGGCAAGTTATTGCTCAAAAAC
>NZ_JAUBSB010000105.1:0-9424 GCF_036702135.1 Microcoleus sp. LAD1_D3
CGCTTCTGTGATTTATTGCGTAAGCGTTGCTTGCCGTAGGCGTCGCATCCCTCTTTAAAAACTGTCCGGAGTATTGCCTTGTAACAGGCGACTAAAACCAATCAGGGCGATCCCGAATAGTAGTTGCCTTTGCTTTACCCAATAAAATCCGCCCAATGCGGAAGAAATGGGCAGCCATTGCTTGACCGTCATCCAAAGAGCCGACAGGAATTTCAAATACTTCATAACCCTGGTTCCGCAATTCCTCACGAATGGCTCGATCGCGCTGCTGTCTGTCTGGATCTCCGTGAAGATTCCGGCTCATGCCGTCGAGGTAAATGCAGATGCCGTCAGAACGTTCTGACGGGTCTTCATAAAAGAAATCAGGTATGCTTGTTCCCAGCGGTCTGCCCAAGTCAATCGGATGCTGTGCGATAGGAGTAGGAAAACCCGCCCGCAGCAGCATATCTCGCAGAATAGTTTCTTTGTCATTAACAGGCTTTCCTCCCTCAGCATATGTATTGGGTAATTTTGGCGGAATATCGTGGCTAAATGTTAAGCTGTGCCCCCAATCGTTGAGTTTTTCAGTAGCTTTGTGGCGGTTTAAGTAGCGGTGGTAGTACGAATTTCGGTAGGTAAACAAGCAATCAATGCAAGCGCTGTCGCAGGCTCCAGAGCAGCGCGCCGCAACCTCTAAAGCAGCAGAAGTTACATCAGTCCAGCGTTCAATCATTTGCTCTAGCAGCCCCGAACCTCCCGGCATAGGGTCGTAGAGCAGCACGTCCACTTTTTCTTGACCGGGATGGGCGATCGCGAGTACCTGCAAATCTTCCAATTCCATGTCCAGTACCAGGGACGCGCCCACTCGCAGTGATTCGGCAATGCTGTAAGCACAAGAGCGATCGCTGCAATCGAGTACGCTTAAAGCATCAGCGATCGCGTCGGCAAAAAATCCCGTATTCTGCACTGGCTGACCGCAGCGATCTGCGTGTTCGTTGGCGAAATTCTCCCGATCCGCCGGTGATGCTAAGGGCGACCGACTTTGACCGCACACCAAGCAAACGGGATACCCCAGAGTTCCGCTGTAAACCAAATTCGCTGCGCCGACGTTGACCAGGCGCAGGTGTACCCCAGAACGCAACTGCACCGTTTTCTCTCCCCAGTGAAACGCTTTGCCGCCGCCGTACCGATTTTGTTCGTAACCAATCACCGATACAGCCAGTTGGAAGCGGTAGTCCTCCTCGTCGGTAATGTGAGACTGGTGGGGCAAATCTACATCGCAGACAGGCACGGCTTGTAGGGATGTAGCTCCCAAACCGGCGCTAATTCCAGAAGCTTTTATTCCCACTTCCGCGATCGCCTCATTAGCCACATCTACTTGGAACAGCGTAATCTGCTGTTGCGGTTCCAAGTGGTAGAAGCGAGGCACGAAACGATTGCCATTAGCATAAATCAGATTCCCCGGAACGTATTCCCGCAGGGCCAGAGCCGGAGGTCGAGGCAGTTCAAAGTCCGACACCCCTACCAAATGTCGCGGCACTTGTGCCGTTCCTGACACCGAACCCCCCTCCAAACCGTAGCCGGGGAGGAAGCCTTCGGAAGCCAGGACGCTGTAAGTGTTCGTGTCGTCGAACCCCTCAGCTTCGCGTTTCTTGCGGGATTGAATGCCCTTGAGCCGCTTGACGAGGCGATCGCACCGCTGTCTGAGAGCTTCTTCATCGGGATCTAAAGTTCCCTTGCGCTGGCGCACGTTATCTAGGCGACTCATCTGGTCTAGCGCCCACTGCAACCTGCGCCAGATTCGTTCTATGACTTCACTCAGGTGTTCGCCGGTTTTTGCAATATAGTCGCGCAGCACTTCATCCAAGACGACATTGGCAATTTCTGGTGGCCATTCCTGGGCAAAGACTTGGCGAACCGAGTCGAATAGCGCCGTTTCGTGTTTGGTAATTAATTCAGTAAAGGCGCTGACATCGAGGGCTTGAGAACGGACGTGTCCTTTCTCATCAAAGAGGTATTGCTTCACCTGGTTGGGAAAGCACTGTTCCAGCACCCTGTTAATTTCTTCGCCCTCCCGACTCCCGACTCCCGACTCCCAACTCCCAACTCCCGACTCCCGACTCCCAACTCCCGCCGATCGCACCAACTGGTGCAGCGCCGTCAGCACTGTAGCGTGGACGTGCTTTTCGATCATCAGGTTGTTGCGGAGATTGAAGCGAGGGGGAGTAATCAAACCTCCCAGCAATTTTAGGGGGTCGTTAAAATAGGCGCGATCGTGGCTGGCTTGACGGGCATAGGTTAAATTAACAGCCATGCGGTGCTGCCGTCCCGCACGTCCGGCACGTTGCCAGTAGTTGGCGGGTAGGGGCGGCACGTTTCGCATCAAGACTGCATCCAAAGCGCCGATATTGACGCCGAGTTCTAGGGTGGGAGTACAGACAAGGGTATTTACCAGCTCGTTCTCTCCTTTGAACATCAGCTCTAAAATTTCTCGGTCTTTAGCCGGCACCTGGGCAGAGTGTTCGCGGGGACGAATTGTGGCAAACTGCTCGTCTAGCACCATCAAATCGTAATCATCGCCGCTTTCGGCTTCAAATTGCAGGGTGCCGGTGCAGCGCCAAGCCATGCACGCCATTTTAGGGGTGGGGCGAATGTGGGCGCGGCGGCACAAGTTGCAGCGGTAGATGCCTTTGTGGGGGGCGAGGCGCAATTTGTCGGCATCGATTTGCCGGACGCCCGCACAGCCAGGAATGGCTCGGTTGCGCCATCCTGTCAGGGTGACGGGTGTGAGAAGTTGCAAGTCTTCCGCTAGCAGTTGCCAGAGTTCTTCAAAAAATTCTGGGATGTCGTCTTTGGGAATGCCCCAGCGCTTCGTGGCTTGACGCGCTAGGGTGTTGCCTTTATCGCTGAGCCATTGCTGGACGCGGTTTTTATCATCTCCCGGTTCTCGTTGCAGTTTGAGGGCTTTCGGGACGCCTTGCAATAGGGGGAGATAGCCGCGCTGGATCTCGAAGTCGCCTTCTTGCCAGAACCGGGAAAAAATCCGCCCTTCGCGATCGCACAACACTGCCCCCCGGCGCGTGACATCTAGCAGGGAAGCAATCCCGCTGACTAATTCTTCTGGGGCAATTCTCAACTGTACCGCCCATTTGAGAATAAATGGCAAGGTAGGGACAAGTCCGGCATATTCAATTTGCATCCGCCCCCAGGGTTCCAAACCGATGCGCTGCTTGACGCCGGTGGCGACTTCTCGGAGTACCTGAATTCGCAAAAATCGCTTGCGTTCTTCGCTGTGTCTGACGCCTTCAGCTTCTTTGCGGTGAACGCGCCAGACTTCGGGGACGAGGGTACGACTGAGTTCGTCGTCGGCGTCTAGGAGATCGTCCAGGTAGGCGGTTAAGTCGCCAATCGAGACAGCACCTTGCTGGATGCGATTGTACATGAGACTTCGCAGGCGGTAGCGGCGAGCGTGGTCTTGCATCCACCCGGCTTGAAATGCAGCATCTTGTCGGTTGTCGGCAAAGACGAGCAAGCGGCGGCGTTCGGCGTGGTGAATCATATTTTGCGCCAAAACGTGAACGTCAGACACCGTGACGGCGCGGACATCGCGGGTGGGTTCGCGGAAACCGCCGACACTGCTGCGCCCCAAGGCTTGACAAGTGACGCAAGATGCGAGTTTTCCGGGGTGTTTCGATTTCTGGCGGACGGCGAGAAGGGTGACAAGGTTGCTAGGGCGATCGCACCCGCCGCAGCGCTTGAGAATGTTAGATTTTGAATCTTGGCCGGTTGAATGGAGGGTGCCACAGTACCGGCACAAGTAAATCGGAACCGTTGAATTGGGATAATGTTGATTCCCACGAACCGACTCCCGACTCCCGCCTCCCGACTCCCGACTCCCAACTCCCGACTCCCGACTATCATCTGCCGATTCTTCATCGAAATCGTCGTTGACGAGGCGATCGAGGAGGATGACACGAGTTCCTCCTTGTTCGGTGCTTAAAGGTTTCCAGACACTTTGATTTTCAACTAATTGACCGCCTTCTGGCAATTTGTCAAAGAATTTGAAGTCGGCAACCTGATGGATGAAATAGTGCTGTCCGCAGGTGGTGCAGGTGGTTACAGGAAGTCGAAATAAGCCGTCGCCGTTTTCTCCGGCTGCATCTTCGGCAGATAACCACAATCGCGGGCGTTCTTGCTCCCGACTCCCGACTCCCGAACTTGACGGAAAAGTGACGACAGCACCGCCGACACCCCGGATGAAGCCGTGGATGACGGGGCGCAGCAGGGGGCGGCTGTTTTTGCGAGAAGTGGCACCCAATGCCAACCAGGCGAGAACTTCGGTTTCCGGTACGGGGCGTCTGACTCGCCGTTCCAAGTCAGCAATCAATTCTGAAAGCAAGCGCGGATTTCTTAAAGCTTCGGCAAGTTGGAATACCAGTTCGTTGCTGGCTAGGTGGTGGTAGAGACTTTCTTGCCAGTTTGTGGCATCGAGGGAAGTTCCCGTCATTCCTTGGAAAACGGCTTTGACTAGAATGCCCGCCTGTTCCCCGGCTTCTACCGCTTCGAGGACGTTTTTCAGGTGAACGGCTGGGTTGCCAGCCAGGGGTAGGGGAATTTGCCGCGAAGTCTCCCAGATGTCGGGTTCGTATTCTTCACCGACGATCGCGACGCTATCTTTCCGAACCCCGAAAAACCGCGCTGCGAAGTCTCGCCCTGCTTCTTTACCCAGTTGGGCGTCGGCTATGGTGGCGGAGGTGGCAATACAGGTGGTTTCAGTGGCGCTTTTGCCGCAAAATGTCCGCAATCGGCGAATTAAGCAAGCGGTTTCGGCACCAGCAGCCCCGGTGAAGGTGTGGGCTTCGTCAAATACCAGATATTCTAATAGGGCGTCATTAAATAATTTGACATCCCGCTGACGGGTAAGCAGCAGTTCTAATTGCTTGACGTTGGTGAGGAGGATGCGGGGTGGAGATTTCCGCATTTCCTCGCGGGAGACTCGTTCTTCTGGGGGATAGACGGCGTAGGATTGTTTTTCTTTTTGGGCTTTTTCGGCTTCTTTGCGGTAGTCGAGGTGCGAGGAGCCTTGTTTGAGGCGTTTGCCGGGGGCGTCTGCAGTTTTCTCTGGGGTTTTGCCGACGTACATTCCAAATGTAACGCCGCTTCCGGCGAGTAATTCCCGCAAGCGTCCGAGTTGATCTTCGGCAAGGGCGTTCATGGGGTAAACAATGACGGCGACGATTCCCCCTGGTGCTTCTTCGTCTCGTAGTTCTAAGCAGTGGCTAATAATGGGATAGAGGAAGCATTCGGTTTTGCCGGAACCGGTGCCGGTGGAAACTAAGGTGGTTTTGCTATCGGCGATCGATCGGATGGCTGTTTCTTGATGTCCGTAGACGTTGGGGTGAGGGGCAATTTGGCGGAGGTGCGGGTGCAGGATGCCTTCGGAAATTAAGTCGGCAAGACTGGCACCTTTGCGAAAGATGCGGCTGAGGCTAATATATGGCCCTTTAAAAAGGGGAGTGCGCCTGGTTTCCTCTAAGTTGAGGAGGTGCCGCATTTGGGCGTAAAGGTTGGTATCGGCGAAAGGATACGCCGTAAGTTGATATTTGAGAAAGTCGCTGACAATTTTCTCGGTGTAGGAGATCGGGTTGAGCATAATTACTTGTATATCTATTTACTTATTTTTTTGCATTTAAATGTTCTTAACTCGTCTTTTTTTAAAAAATATTCTACACCTCCTTCTTGTTCTATATAATAAAAACCTTTTTCTTCTTGTTCCCATTTTACAAAAGTGCCTTTAACTATTGTGTTACTGTTCAATATTGCTACAAAATTTTGCGATTTTTCTGCATCTTTTTCTGCATCTTTTTCTGATTCTGATTCTGGAGTTTCAAGAAAAAGAATTTGATTTGTTTGCGTTTTTTTAGAAGTATTGTTTTCTGATTTTTGTTGCTTAATAAGAGTTTCTAAATCTCCAAGCTTATTATTGTCTAATTTTTCTTGTGCCAAATTAATTTTTCTTGAAATAATTTATCCTTGATTGTCTCAGATTCCTCCCAGTTAAGCTGGGAGATAATTTTACCAACTCCTATCCGAGCTTTTGATTGTTTGTTTCGCTTCTTGTCTAAATTTTCATTATAATCTAAATAATCTAATTGTTTGGGGTAGAAACTTTGAATTTTATCAGCAAAGACGGTTATAAACGTCATATCAAGATTTGAGATAGATATATTAACTTTTTCGTAATCCCAGATTAAAAGCCTTAAAAGATTAGAGTTTTCAGTTACTCTTTTTACTTTTTTTTCCCACTCTCGAATTTTTTCTTGAACTTCATATTCCTTTAAACTTTTTATAATATTAAGTTCTTGTAGGTGTCGGATTTCGTGTCCTATGATTCTCAAATGATTTTGCAGCTTCTCTTCTATAAAATTTTTTAGAATTTTACAGTAAAAATTTACAAAAATATCTAATTCTTTTTCAATTAGATTGCTAATATTCAGGGGAACCCATTTACCCAATAAAGTTTCTATACTAAAAGATCCCAAAAAACCATCAGGAATAGGTTTTGGGTAATCTTCAAAAAAAGATTTTATATTGATTGGATCGTCCGAAAGAATACCACTTTGTTTTACGCTCCAATTCTTATATTCTGTACGATCTGCCATTTTTTTGCGTCTTTTGATTTCTGTTTCAGAAAGTGTTAAACGAAACATTAAATCTGTTTGATGGGATTGATCCCATTGGTGATAAAATACTCCTAAAGATAATAGTTTACTAGCAAACAGCAGTTCTTTATCTTCGGATAAATTTGTAATGCCGTGATTTGTTTTCGCTTCTCTAAAAATTTTGATGAATTCTTCTAAAAAGTAGGGAGAATCTTTAGCGGTAGTAATTTGCCCGATTTCAAGATTTCTAGAGAAGCCAGACTGAGTAAAATTGCCTGAAGTAATTATCCCGAATCCTTGATGAATATCATTGATTTTTTCTTCGCTAATAAGTGCGTAAGATTTAGCATGAAATAAAGTGGATGCTTTAATTGTAGTCAAGGAGATCTTGTCTTTTGGTAATCCCGTTCGCTCGCATATATCTTTCACAAACATATCGATATCTATAAAATTTCTAATCCATTCTTCACGATCGATAAGTATATGAACGCCTGATAAATTTTTCAATCTTTGATGTAGAAATGTTGTCACATTTTTGGCTATATCGGGATTAAAATAACAAGTCATAGCGTAAAATATCCATTTATCGTCTGGATAATCTTTAGATATTTTTTCAATTAAGTCCTTTAAAGTCCTTGATAATGAGATGTTCTTAGATTGGTTAAAGAAAAAAAGGCTCATGGGCACTCTCCAAATATTTAAGTTGTGTGCAATAAAGAATGAGGTCGCTCAGGTAAATATTTTTACAAATCGCTCAGGGATAGTTGGACTCACTTGACAAGCATTCTGACTAGCCGATCGCCCACCCACCTTGGCAGCTCGAATATACAGAGCAGCATTATATCTTTACCAAATCTTTGATAATTAGAGCACAAAATCGCTTAAAAGGAAGAAAAGTGTTTTTCAGATTAGGGGGGTTATCTAAGCATTTTACTTCGATCTTAGCTCGATATTGAGTCGCACTTACTGTCATAATTCTTCACATTTAAGAGTCCTGTAATTCTAGCAAATTGAAAAAGTCTAGTTGTGTCCCAGATTCGCCGATCGCACTTACTGGTTCTGTTTCGGTTGCTATAGGTTTATCCCCTAGCAGTCGCTTCAGGTTCTGGGCGTGACGATCGCACTCTTGCCACGATTCCTCGACTGTACCTTCTAATTGCCAAGGTAAAAAGCGATCGCCCAATCTGGCGGCGACGGGTTGCGGTTCCTTGGCGCGGCGATCGTGTCCGATGCCATAATCTGCTAGCCTCAAGGTATCGGGTAGCATCCACCCCTCGCCGTCGTTGAGATTGAGGAACGCTTCAAGCCCGAAGCGTTTGAGTTCGTGGAAGGCGACGAGGGATAAAACGGTGTGGCGCAGTTCCGGGTCTTTTTCTTTGTCCACGCGCCAGAAACCTTTGGGATCGAGGGTGCGGGCAAATTTTTTATCGCAGACTTGGGCGGTAGGATAGTCGCAGTCTCGCAATATCCAGGCAAAGTCATCGATTTCTAAGCCGTAGAGTTCGGCAACGGCGGCATCAAGGATGCAGCGCAGGCGCAGGCGTTCGTAGGGGGTTATTGCCCAGAGTTGATACCAATTGCGTTCACTTAAAATGATTGTTCGTAACTTTATCCAATCATTAGCAAAAAATTGATGAGGAATGGCTAAATTACTAATAAAGGTAACTAAAATTTTTTTGAATTCTACAAATTTATTGCGTTTAGGTAAAACAGTTTCAGACATAATAAAATCGCTCATGTTTAACCCCCCAAGCCGTAAGCGCATAGGGTAATCAAATGTAAAACTACCTAGAATACTAGCAAGTGCTTGAGAGTGAAAAACTGATTGGGATAAAACTCGGTAGAAGGAAAGGCTATGACCACCTGGAACAAAATTGAGATAAGTTGAGATAGTTGTGCGGGTATTGATTGAGGCGCTGATACTCATAAAAGCAATTTTTGGATGAAGATAGCCATTAGGAGAGGAATAAAGAGTTTCTTTGCCCATCAAGAACTGAGGTTCGATAACTTTTTTCTCCCAAGGGATATCTCGCCATACAGCAGTTCTACCTTTACCGCTTACCCAACCTTTCAAACTAAAATCAAAGTGATTAATCATCCGCCCTTCATACAAAGGCAGCGCCACATCTTCAACCTCATCAATATAAATCGCGCTACTGCCATCAGCAGATAAAATCAAACCTTCTGGACGCTGCAAAATAGAACGCACCGCCTCATAAGGTTGCCAATTGCCCTTTAACCAGTGACCGTACTCGTCAGGACGATAACCCTTGGCTTCCCACTGGGGACGGGGTGGGAATAACTTCGAGTCGTTGGTCATGTGAAACTCTGTGGCGTACTGGATGCCCCAACCTTGCGGGCTATCATCCCCCAGTAAAACGCCGTTGGCATACATTTTCTCTAAAATGGTCAAGTCTCGCTCTGATTTTATCTCTAAAATCGCCTTAGATTTCGGACTAAATTGCTCTACTCGCGCACATGGATAAGCTAAAATGTACTTTTCTGCTTCTTCCCAAGCAGTTAAATCGCGCTGCATAAAGGTTGATTGGATAGCCTCAGTTTTTCCACCTTTTTGAACAATAACCGGACAAAATTTAAATGACCGATGAATATTGAAAATCCCATCGCGGTTTTCAAACCCAAACAACCATTGCCACTGACAATGAGATAAAAACAGAGTCCTGAGATTGGTTGCCCCTTTATCAGTAGACCTCTTGCAAAATAATTTTATGATATAATGGAAAGTTTTGCTTGACTGGATTGAATCCCAACTATTAACTTAT
>NZ_JAUBSB010000106.1:0-9199 GCF_036702135.1 Microcoleus sp. LAD1_D3
AGTTTTGAAGGAATATATTAGAAATCAAGAAAAGCCGTCCTAGAAGGACGGGGCTTGAATCCCGTTTTTTTGGTCAGGGTTTGCTCTAAAAGCGATTCAGGAGTCCGTTCGATCGCTTCTAGAAGGCGTTGTTTTATCGGCGACATAAGATGACCTCTCAATCTAGCTCCTCTCATCTTATCAGTAAGTCTAGTAAATTTTGTTTGCATCGAAAACTTAAATGTGTCTGGGATGCTCAAGTGTGGTAAATTAGCGGCTGCTATAGCAATGCTTGGATTCTCTGAATTTTGTAGTCTGAGGTTGACTCGCCCATGATTGAGTTACAAGCGGATTTAGAATATGTAGTGAGCGATCGATTAAAAGTCTCTCTGGATGCGATCACGCAATTTTGCCAGCGCTGGAACATAGTCGAGTTTGCCCTGTTTGGCTCGGTGCTGCGGGATGATTTTCGCCCTGATAGCGATGTGGATGTATTAGTTACTTACGAGCCATCGCACCGCCTCACGCTGTCTCATTTATTGGGTATGCAGGAAGAGATAGAGCATTTATTTCACCGTCCTGTAGATTTGGTGGAAAAAAAGCTGTTAAAAAATCCCTATCGGCGATCGAACATTTTGAAAACCTATCGAGTGATTTATGCAAGCCAACGAGCGGGATAGTGCTTCACTTTGGGACATGGCGCAGGCAATCCGTCGGATTCAAGAGTTTACGGGGGATGCGTCATGCGAGACTTATCTTGAAAGTGTTTTTATGCAAAGTGCCGTAGAGCGGCAGTTGGGGATTTTGGGCGAAGCAGCTCGCAGAGTTTCGAGCGAGTTTCAGCAGTTCCATCCCGAAATTGATTGGCGAAATGCGATTAACTTACGCAATATTTTGGTTCATCGTTATGACCAAGTGAGTTCGGAAGTTATTTGGAATATCGTTACAAGTATTTTGCCTAGTTTACTGGTCCAAATAGAGGCATTACTGCCACCGTTACCTGATGATACTTGATATCATGCCCGGTCAATCGATTTTAGATTTTAGATTTTAGATTAAAGAATTGAAGCATTGACCCCACGGATAAATTCGGGGGGCAAGTTTCTCGAATACACGTTTTTTATTTCTGGACGGAGGCATCCGGGGGCTTGTATCCTGGATGCTTTCGGTCAAATTGCTCCGCTTAGCGCTTGAGGGCGATCGCTCCGGTTTGTAGTGAGGACTTTAGTCCGCAGGATCGAAGGACTAAAGTCCTCACTACAAACTAATCTTAATCGATATCATTCAATCAGACATCAACTACGGTAGCTGACCTAATTTTTGAGTAAGAATCGCTACAGCCACTTCGTAATCCTTTCCGAGGAGGTAAGAAAAATGATAATAGCTGGCAAGATAGAAATCGCAACCAAACTTCTGATAGCGATCGCAGATCGCCAGAAATCCATAACGGGCATCGCTGGGCTTTGTGAACCAATCACGATGGTAAGAGTCCTGAAGAAACAGGGTAAGTGTCTGTTGGTCAGCACTCGGAATCAATCGAATGGGATGAATGCTGGCATGGTGCGATCGCGGCACTGGCAGCAGCAGGTTATACTCTTCAACTGTGAGAAAATCTGCCAGACTATCTTCGGCGATCTCAAAGTAGGATTGCTCCGGTAACTTGAGAAAATGGTGCCACGCCATCCAAAATTCGTGTTTGCTGTCAAATCCTGGATCGATATCTAATCGCCACTGTCGATCCTGACATAAATCATCGAGAACATCTTGGGGCAAATCCGTGAGTTTCATGAATCGTCTCCCTGCAATCATTTTAACCGCCTAGTTCGACTATTCTAATAAATATCTTGATCGGCAAGAGATATTTCAAAAGAGCGATCGCCCGCAAATAAAAGGTGCGCGCTCGCACTCCACTTATTCCTAATTCTATAGCTCTTTTAACGGTTCAAAAACCAACAGCGAATCGATCGCCCGCAGAGCCTCCGACATTCGCAACTCGTGCGCTCCTGCGACAGTAATATACCGCTTTCCTTTATTCTGAAGAACCTCAACAAACTGCTGGTGCATAGTCATCCGTAAATGTTCGCTTTCTCGCGTTCCATCCTGAACAAACCCGAAATCCGGCTGAGTCAAAATATACAAATCGCAGCGGCGACTGTCTGCAATTTGCTCGACTGTCGGGTGTTCTGAACCAACGTAACGTTTGTGCCAAATACAAGTAGCTAAAGAATCTGTATCGCAGATAACGACTTTGTTAGCGCGAGTAGCAATATCGTCTTCTATAGCAGCTTGTTTCTGGGCAATTTCTACAAATTCATAGCTGTCCCAAATTTCAGGATCGGGCGAATATTGCCTGCCTTCCCAGTAACACCTGCCGTATTCGGGAACCCAAGCAGTTTGATAGTGCTGTGCGAGCGATCGCGCCAGGGTAGTCGTGCCGCTCGATTCTACACCCAGCACGCAGACTCGTTTGGCAAAGTAGGCTTTGGCTGGGGGAGTCAGCATTTGCCAGTGTTCGGCTAGGTGCGATCGCAATTGCGTTCCAGAAATCGCGAATTTGAGCCGTTCGCGATCAACTGCACAGTGTTGAGATCCCATCAGTTTTGCCCAAGCTTCGCCGTAATCTTCTGAAGTAAAAGCGATATCGGGTTTTCGCCCGGAAAGCACCTCTAGAGTCCTCTGAGCCCAAGGTTCGGGGGCTTCCGGCAAATCGTCGAGCACTTCGATAACTTCTGCGTCGGGATGCAAAAACCGAATCCATTCGGCTCTAACGCTTCCTGGAACTGCTTGATTTGTTTTGTAACAGGCCAGAACGATTAAACGGTCAACCTTTTTTTTAGCTTCTCGAATTAAATAGTCGTGTCCTTTATGGAAGGGATAAAATTTGCCTACAGTAACACCAAGTGTCATAAAGATTGCTGCATTTTTAACTTTTGTTCCGAGTAAATCCGCTGAAAATTTTGCAGTCCGTAAATTGCCATTAACCAAAATATCGCGTACAAAATACTCGTCAAATATAGCCCGCGCGAGGCATACAAGGGAACGTAAATCATGTCTGCAAAAATCCACAAATACCAGCTTTCGAGATACCGTCCCATCAGGTACAACTGAGCGTTCGCGCTTAAGATGGTGGTTAGGGCGTCCCAAAATGGTGCTGCACCGCCCAAAGATACTAATACTGTTCGCAAGCCAAATACGCCAACTGTAACTAAGACTGCGGTGAGGATGAGCCAGCGTTGATCCATGCGAGATACAGGTTTTTCTGTGCTGTTTTCGCCGCCCTGCAGCCAAATATAAATTGCTCGCAAGCTCGTGATTAAATAGAAAAATTGAATCGCAACTTCGCCGTAAAGTTTAACTTGATAAAACACCGCAGCGTAGGCGATAACTCCGATTAAGCCGATCCACCAGCCTAGGGGATTGTTTTTAGCAAGCAGCCAAACGCTCCAAGCAGAAGCGATCGCGGCTATCGCTTCGATTAAGTCGAGTTGGATAGGGACAAACCACTGCACAGAAAGCAGGAGCACGAAGATGCTTGCTGCGAAGCCGATTAAGTTTGGCAGGTTCGCTTTTTTCATGGCAATCCCTATCTCGGCTGGCTATATTGACTGCGAAATCAAATCCGAATCCTTCTTTTCTTTTGAGCGATCGACACTAAAGTCTTCATAGTACGATCGCTCAGTATTCACATCCCACAAATCGTGCTTTTCGCCGAGAATATTTCTCACAGCCAGCATTCCCGTCAGCATGGAATGGTCTTGGTTGTTGTATCGGTGCATACCGTTTCGCCCGATCGTCTGCAAATTCTCAATTCCCTTCACAAAACCTTCAAGTACCTGCAAGTGTCCTCGATATTCGCCATCATAAACTGGATAAGCCTTGGGCTGCCGTATGACAACTCCATCCTCAACCTCGTCAGTTTTGGCTAACCCCAAACCAACCAACTCGCGAGTTGCTAATTCGATAAGTTCAGCGTCTGACATTTCCCAAACCTCGTCGCCTACGCTACAGAAATATTCCATTCCCAAACAACTTTTGCTGGCATCGGGAACTAAAGCGGCGCTCCAATTCTTAAAGTTTTGAATTCGTCCCACTTTGACTTCGGGGGAGTGAATGTAAATCCAGTTGTCAGGAAACAAATCCTTGCGATCGACAATCAGTGATACAATCAAAAAATCTCGATATTTGAGCGATCGCGCGGCGTGCAATACCTCTTCGGGCGGCTGCGGTTTCATTCTTCCTACCAGCGCCGATATCGGCATACTCGTAATGAAATTATCCGCCGAATATTGAATTAATTCTCCGTTTTGCTCCGCAGTAATACTTTTAATTTTATTACCTTCACGCTCAAAGCTAATCACTTTAGTATCCAGATAAACTTTGCCGTCTTTATTCTCCACAGCTTCCGCGAATTTTTCCCACATCATCCCCGGCCCCAAAGCCGGATAATCAAACTCTTTGATTAATGTTTTGGTGTCGTTGCTGCCAAACAAAGCATTAATAATTGCTGTCGTCAGGGACAATCCTTTAATCCGCTGCGCCGCCCAATCTGCTTGAATTTCCGAACAAGGAATGCCCCAAACTTTTTCCGTGTAAGTCTTAAAAAATGTTTTATACAAGCGTTCGCCAAAACGATTGATCACCCACTGTTCAAAAGTTTTTTCTTCCGTAAGTGGCCAAATTCTCACTTTCAGATAACTCAAGATAATCAGCGTACTCTCAATTATGCCCAAATTAAAGAGAGTATTGAAGGCACTGATCGGATAGTTAAAAAATTTACCTCGATAAAAAATTCGCGACAATCGTGGCACTTTAATAAACTCATTTCCCAGTACCTCTTGCCACAACTGCTGCACGGCTTCAACTTTAGTATAAAAGCGGTGGCCGCCAATGTCGAAACGATAGCCTTTGTAGGTTTCTGTGCGAGCTATTCCCCCAACTTTATCACCTTTTTCTAGTACAACAGGGATGATGCCTTGCTTGACGAGCTCGTAGGCAGCAGTCAAGCCCGCAGGGCCTGCACCGACGATCGCAACAGGATAATGTTTCACTAAGCCTACCTCCAGCTTTTTGATCGAACTATACAGTTATAAATAACTCTATACAGTTATTTATAACTTGTCAAAGCGATAGATGCACCCGTAAATACCCTGAGAAACTATCGATCGACCTAATGTTGAAGGACGATTTGCCTTGATTTATTGAGCGGATACTGGCAAGCTAACTTTGCCAGTCAAGGGCTTTTTTTGGTATAAGTAGCGACCAGTACCGATTGCAAATGCCAGTCCGCTATAAAAGTAGAAAAGCCAGTGCCACGGAATTGTTTTCACGGCAAATACGATACCGTGTTTACGGTAAAAAAATCGGTAAAGTGGTGCATTAATTGCTACCAGTGGTATGGCGAGCAAACCAGCCAGTAGCAGAAAGCTCAGCGACCAGCAGGTTCCCAAAATTGCCAGCAGGACTGCATAAGTTAAAATCACGCTGATCCGGTTTGAAACTTGCAAGTTGAGGTCGTTATTCAATTTGCGATCGCGCCAAATCAGTTCTGTCCAAGGCAGTGCTCGGTAGAAAAAGTCAGCTTTCACCATACCCATAGGTTTCCACCGCTTTAAATGTTTCACCTGCAATGTTTTGCACAGCCGAATGTTATAACCTGCTTGTTTCAAACGGTAGCCGAACTCAATATCTTCGATCGAAGCTTGGCGGTAACTCTCATTAAAGCCCCCCATCTGCAAAAAAATTTCCCGGCGAATCACTCCGCAAGCGCCCCAAAAAGTCGAAGCTTCTTCGTTACCTGTTTGGTGCACGTAGTGGTGCAGCAAGTTCCTGTACTGCGATAGAAAATCAGGATCTCCAGGATCATCGTCGTAAGAGCCAATGAAAGCAGCTAAGTAGGGATTATTTTTGAACACTGATATCGCATAGCCCACAGCTTCTGGACAAACAGCGACATCAGCATCCACAAAAAACAGAATATCTCCCTTTGCAGCTTGGGCACCCAAATTCCTTGCCCGCGCTGGCCCCCCGCATTCGGGAATCCTGATGACTTTGGCGCCGAATTCCTTAGCCAGACGCCAAGAACCGTCGCTTTCGCCATCTGCTACTACAATAATCTCGATCGGTCTAGGCACAGCTTGAGCCAGTTTTGACAAACAGGTGCGGAAGTAAGCGCCCCCGTTGTGGACTGGGATAATGATGGATACAGTGGGGTCGGCGGTAGAAATCATTACCTAAATTATTTAAATTGCAGGAACCCAAATTTGCTTAAATTTTATTGTTGCTACTTTACGAAGGGTAAAATTAGCTCTACTTTTTTATTTATAACTCGATTGCTGTTTGTATTCAACTAGATTTTTTGCTGGCATTCTCGATTAGATTTTCCCCAATTCATACCTGTATTCTACGCCATATCTTGCTGAGACTGACCTGATGCAGACAACAGCTTTACAAAATCTTTAAATATAGGATTGTTTGTGTAAACTTGCGAAAAAGCACCAGCAGCATTTTTGTGCGGCTGTGTTGCACCGCACAAGACTGTGATTTTATAAGTAGGCACACCGTATAAAATCAAACATCCTTTATACGGACACCGGGAACTGTCAGCACTTGCGCGGTACAATTTCTTTTACCGACCTCATCCGCGAGTGACTCCTGAACCAAGTCTCGATCGCTACTGCGGACTCAATGCACATTTTATGACTTTTGGCAATATATATTTTTAAATATACGTCTTAAAATTCCCGACGCTGTACGATCGAGCTTTGGTAATTTGCTAACATACCCTTAGCTAGCTCCCTTTGAACCAAAACTTTTATCTAAACCATTTTTTATATTACATGATAACCTCCCAAAACACTTTAAATCAGCCATTAGTTTCAGTCATCATACCAGCTTTCAACGCTGACAATTTTATTGCTAAAACCTTAGAGTCGGTCTTATCTCAAACTTATCAAAACATAGAAGTTTTAGTAGTTGATGACGGCTCTACAGATACAACAGCCGAAATAGTCCAATCTTTTGCTCAAAAAGATAGCCGAGTCAGCTTATTCCACCAGCCAAATGCCGGCGTCGCCGTCGCCCGCAACCTAGCAATTGAAAAATCAAAAGGCGAATATATTGCTCCCATCGATGCCGACGATATTTGGTATCCCCACAACCTAGAAAAACAAGTGAAATGCCTGACTTCCTCAGCACCATCTGTCGGAGTTGTCTATTCCTGGTCAGTTGATATAAATGAAAAAGACTTGCTGACAGGTGGATTTTATAACTCCACCATCGAAGGAGAAGTTTACACAGCATTAATTTATAAATATTTTATAGGCAATGCCAGCTCATCTCTAATCCGCCGCCTTTGTTTTGCAAAAGTCGGCGGTTACAACGGCAAACTTAAACTAGAAAACGCTCAAGGCTGTGAAGACTGGGAACTTCACCTCCGCATCGCCGAACATTATCAATTTAAAGTCGTACCAGAATACTTAGTTGGCTATCGGCAGATTGCCAGCAGTATGTCTAGCAACTATGCAGCAATGGCAAAATCTCACTCTTTAATTATGGCCGATGTCCGACAGCAACATCCTGAAATTCGTAGCAGCATTTATCGCTGGTCTAGCAGCAATTTTTACATTTACTTAGCTGTTAAAAGCAACCGCAGCGGCAATCACCGGAGTACATTATCTTGGCTTTATAGAGCTTTCAAAGAAGATTTATCAATGGCACTTTTGCGACACAATTTGTATCTGCTCTTTATAGAAAGTATATTAAAAATAATAGTTACACCGCCACCTGCATCAGGGTTAGAGTTAAAACCAGCATCTGAATCCAGTGAAGGAACGACACTTGCTAGGATTGAGACGCGGACGAAGGCTCACAGAATGTTACCCTCGCAAGTATATGAAAGAATGCGATTCAACAGTTTAGGAAATCTAAAATCTAAATAAACCCAACATTGAAAAACCCGGTTTTTTGAAGAAACCGGGTTTTTCAGGAAGCTAGAGGGCGTTTAATTCTGCCTGGTTGCTCGCTCAAGAATCAGGAAAGAGAATTAAATAAAAAAATCTCCATTTTCCATGCTTCCTTCTTGCGACAGACATCGGACTGACATCCGTTACATCCGTTACATCCGTTACAAAATCCGTTGCCGAACTTCCTTCTTCCTTCTACTTAATCAATCTAAGCGTGAGAAGCTGTAGGAGTTTTAGCTTGTGGCTGCTGGCCGTCTGGCGACAGGGATTCCCCTTCAATAAACGAGCGCAACATCCAAGCCATTTGCTCGTGCTGTTCCATCAAACCAGTCAAAAAGTCTGCGGTTCCATCATCCTTAAACTCTTCACCGCATTGTTCAACGTGTTTGCGGAGATTGCGAATAATCAGTTCGTGGTCATCAACTAAACGCGCTACCATTTCCGTAGCCAAAGGCAAATCGCCGATATGTTCTTGAATCGAGCCATACTTCAGAAAACCCTCAGCAGTACCAATTGGATAGCCACCTAAAGTTCTCACCCGTTCAGCCATAGCATCGATATTTAATGTTAACGCCTGATAGTGTTCTTCCCACAACTGGTGGAGCGATCGAAACTGCGGGCCCACTACATCCCAGTGATACTTTTTGGTTTTGATTAACAGCAGATAAGCATCTGCCAGGTCGTGATTCAATAGTTCGATAACGCCTGCACGCTGCTCGTCAGATAGACCTATGTTTAACTTACGCATTGAAAATTGTTCCTTCAAATCTAACTTTACATTTATTAGAACAAATTTCCCCAACCACTTACATCAACCCAGAGGACGATCGAACTTTAGTAAAATATCTGCTTTTCAGGTTAAAGTAATTGCAATATTGATACCCTTAGATAGATGCAATAAAACTTATTGTTCTGCATCACCTTTGCTTGGTGAACACAGCGATTGGGCCGTCGGTGATTTCCCTCTCAATCCCCCTAGAGGAAAAGGCTGGAGTCTGATAGCCCGTACAAATCCAGGAATTTCTGCGGAAGTTAAGCAACATCCCACCCAAGGTTAACCAAAATCCACACACTTAATTGTGCGGGCTGCTTTAAAGGACGGCATCAGGGACTTGCAATTAAATATAACCCTGTTATCCTAGAACGCTAGGAAACAGATTTTCTCATATGAGTAGTTCTGAGCGAAAGCATCCAGGATACAAGCCCCCGGATTCATCCGTCCAGAAATAAAAAACCTGTATCCGATGAAACTTGCCCCC
>NZ_JAUBSB010000107.1:0-9077 GCF_036702135.1 Microcoleus sp. LAD1_D3
TGGATACTTCCCGCACAGTTTCTACTTGTTTTGACTGAAATAAATAAAGCATTTGAACTTTGTTATAAGCTAGGATTCTTTTTTGTTGTTTGAGGATTTCTCGTAAGTTTTCTACAGATTCGGTAATCTTTATATGAGGACGACCAGACATTGTAATTCTCTCCTTTACTTTTTACACAAGTCTATCATATCTTTAAAAAAATGGTATTAGGTTCAAATCGCGCTTCCCATTCTGGCTCTAGTACCAGCTTGACAAGTGCTTGCAGGGCTCGGTCATTTATTGTCGGGATGCCTAATGGTCGCTTCTCCTTCGTCCCAGGCTTGGGAATCCATACTCGCCTAGTTGGAGCGACTTTTGGGCTTAATTTGAGTTTGGCAACAAGGGCGAGACGTTGTTTTGGGGTCAGGCTTTTAAGCCCATCCACACCAGCCGTCTTCTTGCCGCTGTTGTCTTGTGTTACCCGCCTGACCGCTAAGCACCTTGCTGACCAGGACTTCATCAAAGTCTTTTGGAGTCTGCGTACTGCTTTAACATCGCCACGTTGAGAGGCTCGATAAATTCGCTTTTGGAGCTCATAGACCGACCGTTCCAGCTTTCGCCAGTTAATCTGTCTCCATTCCACCATCGGTTGTGACCGTGTTTTAGACATATATACTCTGACTTGCAACTTTATCTTCCAAACCACAGTGAGTCTGTCTGCATATCCCTGTCATTAGAACAGGGCATTGGCTTCTGACTCTATCCCACCTGTTCGCAGCATCCGGTTAGCACCTACTCTTGGTTTTCGACCTCCAAGAGAGCATACGAAAGATTACTTCGTTCCTGATAGCCATTAATTGAATCTTTAGAGTTAATGCTTTCCACCGGGGTTGTTGGGAGTGCTACTGATAAAGTCGGACTTATCAGTCCCTAACCCGTTGCCTTTTGGCTCCAGCGCATAAAGCCTTATTTCGCTGGCTACCTTTCACGATGGTTCAAGCGCATCTTCGCTTTCGCTACTCATGGATTCTTGCTAAAGGGATTGCCGACTTAGGCTGTCAGTTACCTTCTTTCGCCCTGCTTTACCAGTTTGATGGCTAGTCTCCTGGGTAGGGGTAGTGCTTTCACCACTGCACCTGTGGGGAGGGATTTGTCTTTCTGTTATTAGGCAGGAGTCTCACCCTCATGGCTATCAAGTTGTCAAGGTTCAGTTAGGATTAAGCTGTTCGGCATTTAAAAGACGATAGTATGGTGCGCCAGTATAGAAGTGTTTCCCCTGTAAGCGTAAGTGTTCGCGCCTGACGCGCCCTACAAGCCTCGTTAGTGGTTTAAATGCGTAACAGCTTATACCAATTTAATATGAAGCTGCATAGAATAAAGCTTCCAGAATGAAAGTGTAACAAGATAGTGAACTCATTTCTTCAAGTGTGATTTGTTGCAGAACCTGATCCAGTCGTTCGCGCAATTCCTTAAGAGTCAGAAACACTTCTCCCTTGAATTGTTGTTTGATAAATTGCCACACTCGTTCAATGGGATTGAGTTCAGGGCTATGGGCTGGTTGACAAACGGGAATCAAGTTATCAGGCCAGTGCAGAGCACTGGTCACATGAGCCCCCGCCTGGTCAAGTTGAATAAGTGCGATGTCATCTCCCAGTTGATGTGAGAGGGCATCAATAAACTCCTGAAATCTTTGAGTATTGAGGCGATCGTATTCTTAACAAAAATGCCAGCCGCTCAAAGGTTCAACCACCCCGTAGAGCCAAAAATTGTCACGTTTCCAGAGTACCGGTGCGATCGGTTTCACTCCAAACGCCATAATCACTTTCCCTGTTTCTGTTTTAAGTCCCAAGCGGGTCTCGTCTTGACACAAGTAACGCAGCCGTTGTCCCTTTCCAAACAAGCGTTGATAGGTCAACAGGGCTGGGGCGATGTTTTTTTAAAACGCTGATCGGCATTGGGTTCTTGCTTCGCGCTTTTGGGGCGTGGCACTTTTAATTTAGCTTTAAGTCGATAGTGTACCCAATGATAGACTGTGGGGTATGTCAGGTTCAGTTGATAAGTCTCATTGACCCACTCCACGATTTCTCCGTAACTTTTGAAGCCTGGTGGCTGTTCCAGTCTTTTTTGTAATCCGGCAAGAGCCTCTGGACTCAAGTGGGGCAATTTTCCGGGTGCACTCTTGAGTGCCAACAATTCGGACAATCCTCCCTGACGATACTTTTGCAACCACGCCCGTTACCGTTGAACCATCACGTCCCAGACGTTTGGCCAGGATTTGATGCTGAGTGATTTGTCCAGTTTTTAGCCACCACAACATTTGCAACCGTTCTTTCTGACGCTTAGGTACGACTGTTTTTTAGTTGTTGCTCCAAACTCTCTGCACTTTCTGCGATCGCCACAATCAGTTGACGTGCCATAACTCATCACCTCTAAACAGTATCTTTATTCTATGCAACTTCATGTAAAATTGGTATTACTCCTTTCTATGTTCCTTGCCTCCTATCTTTGGGCATTGCTACCCTTTCAAGAGAACGAATCGCAGCCGACTATCAGGTGCGGTGATTCTTGACACTAAGAGCGAAATCCGCTACCGAAATAGTCTTACGTTTTCCACCTGGTTAGAGTCGTGGCAGTTCCCTATCCCGACTTGGCGCCACTGTAACACAAAGCCGTCTTTTTAGGACGGGGTGTTAAACCCAATTTTTTGATAAATTTAGCCAATTTTTGTATAGCTGTTGAGCCACAGTGACTAATGTGCCGATCTTTAGCTATGTATGCGAACCTTCTGATCGAGTTGATATTTGAGAAAAATGTGGTAGAACTAGGAGTGAAAGACTCAGGTGCAAATCCCTGATGGTACGGAGCCTCTATATATAAGCTTCCTCTATGGCATCAAAGCAAAATAGTCAATCGCTCGATCGGCACGATCGCGAAAATCAAGCGTTGCCAGTACAGCAGTCGTAAGTTGTGCGCGGGAGATTTTCCTTCGTGCATTAGTTTATATGCCAAGGTTGAGAAACAATCTCAGCTTAGATATTTGTTAGCATGTGTTAGCAAAAAAGTATCGGAACGCTTGAGGATGGCAATCCTGCTCATTTAAGTGGACTCGTTGAATCAAGAATCCCCTCGCCTTTAGGCTTGGAGAGTGTCAAAAGCACAGCACCTCGGCCATGACAGGAGTCAAATCGCAGTGTCATGTTTATTCTGAAACGGCAGGATGTTGAAATAACCAATTATCAACACCCAAAACGGGATCAACAAATTCCCATTCTCAATTATCAGGGGCAGACTTTTCGCCTAATCAGCGCCTTCAACGGCAAGCAAGCAGAAGATGCCAGAGCCTTGTGGCGGGACTTAACCGACAACCGAGGCAAAGCCTGTGTTCTGCTAGAAGAGCCGGATAGATATAGCGTCTGGGGAAAAGTCCGTTTAGATCAGCTTGCCGGTGAAGAACCGGCAGGGAATGAAGCAGCCAAAGCACCGCTGTTCGCGCAGGCTTGTCTGCTGCTACTCCAAGCTGTTTACTTCGATGTAGAAGACCTTTTAGGCGCCAGGCAAGCCACATCGTTTCAGAAAGATATCGCCAAGGTATTTCAGCAGGGAAACTTCCCCCAGGCAGACTCCCCTGATACGATAAAAAACTGGCTAACCGTTAGTCCTTTGCAAAATCACAAGGTGCCTCCTTGGCAAGAGCAGCATCTCAAGACCTTATTGCAAGAACTCCACCGCTTGGGCAAATCATATTTTGGCAATACGGACTTCGCGGAGGGAGTGAGCGATGTGCTGCAAGATATGCCAGCACCGGATCGGACTCAGTTTCTAGACTGGCTGAAACAATCAGCCCTCAACAAGTTGTGGATCGCAGGATAGTAAATCTGTGACAATTGCTCAGACAATTGGGTCGAGATAATGGAGCTTAGATAATTGCACTGTAGGGGCTACGCGATATACAGGTTGGATTGCCAACTTGTATTGACCAACCAAATTGTTGATTCGGTTTGGATGCCACCTATGGTCTGGCAATTTAACTAAGTTTCGCTCGCAGTCCCCACCCATAATTATTGAGATGAGTGGGGGAGTGTGAAAGCAAAAAAACAGATACCTCAACCTTTGATGGTAGAATTTCAGAGATAGATTGGGTACTGTAAAAACCTTAAGGGTGGAGACATATACCGTATTTCTATCATTATATTTCCGGGTACAAGATCGACTAACGACTAATTTATTGAATTAGTAAATAGATATTATTCTTGGTTAGTCTTTCTAGAGTGTACGAGGGCGCAAATCCCGACGACACACTGAGGACGCCAGTTATTCCGGAAGCGTCAGAGCAATGTTTTTTAATGTTTTTTGGCGAAAGAATCCTCATCTACAATCAAAGATTGAGATGGGGTGCGTTCAACCGCTAGTTAGGTCTCGTGGAATCCCTATGAGTAGCACTTCAGAAAAGTCATCTACATCTTCATCTTTACTGTCAGCTCAGACCCTAGTGATTGCGGGCATTGTCTGGGCTGTAATGGCGCTGCTGTTCTTTTTGCTGTTCAGCGTCCCCCTCTCAGAAGAAAAGGGTTTACCTCTTTGGTACTCGATCGGCACTCTTATTTTTGAATGCGGAGCATACTTGGGAGCGGCTTTAGTCTGTTTTAGAAACTGGCAAAGCCCCCACATGGTCAGCGGGCGCAACGTCTGGCTGGGCATAGGTCTGGGGATGCTGTTCTATTTCATAGCCGGCGTGCTGTTCGGGATTTGGGAACTCTATTTCGAGTTAGACCCGGACGTGTCCCCGGCAGATGCGTTTTATCTGGTCAGTTATGTGGCATTGATCGGGGGCATGGTTCTAGCCGTGACTGCCAAGCGGCTTAATCTAGAAATTTGGCAGTGGGGTTTGTTAGCGGGAATTGCAGCCTTCGGGATTGCTGTAGCTATCTGGGTTGCTGCACCTGACTCTTGGAGGGCCCAGCTAGGAATGCCTCGGGCAGCCACTCAAGAAGTAGTGACAGAATCTGCACCACCAACCGCTGCCACAGGAAGAGCGCCTGCTTTGGACAATTCGTCCAAGATACAGCCAAAAGCAGCAGCGACTGATGCTGCATCCGCACCCGAAGCAGAAGCAGAAGCAGAAGCTGCAGAAATCAAAGCTCCGGCATGGGTGATGGCACTTGACAAGCAACTTGCGCCTCACAAAAACGCAATAAATTTGTTTTACATCGTCGGGGACGTTTTTCTGCTGATTATTGCTACTGCACTGCTGCTGGCGTTTTGGGGAGGACGTTTTTCCCAATCTTGGAGAATGATTGCGGCTGCAACTTTTTCGCTTTACATCGCAGATATGTACTTTAAATGGCGCGATACTCAGGCTGAGGGTAGTTATCAAAGCGGCGGTTTGCTGGAAGTATTTTTTGTTTTCAGCGCCATCCTGTTTGGGATTGGAGCTATCTTGGAACATGACATCTCAACCCGCTCTCGTCAGAGCAGGCGCAGTCGTCGCGCAGCGTAGCGATTGGAGATTGGGGTTGCTTTGGCAAGCGATGGGGACGCGAAAGCTTCTTTGCCCTTGTCGGCATCTCTGAGCTTGAAATCGAAGATGAAAAATCACAGTTCGCTGACTGCTAGCCTGCGTCTTTTCACGTCTTTTTGCTGGAAAACTTGGCATGACGCCTACAAAACTCTCTGATTCAGACAAACGCGAACTCATCAGGCTGTACCGACAGTCAAACGAGAATACTATCACTCTGGCAAAGCGCTACGGAGTGAGCAGTTCCACTGTGAGGCGCATCCTTCAGGGGGCTTTGTCGGAGCCGGAATACGAATTTCTAGTCCAGCAAAAACAAAAGCGTTTGTCCGATCGCAGCAGTGTTTCTGAACCGACAGAGGCGACTACTGAGTCGTCGGCAGATGGCGAAATCGATCCTGTAGCTGTCCCTCTGTCGGAGTCAGCCCCTGTCCTGCAGTCAGCCTCAAATTCGAGACCGACGATCCGAAAGCGTTCTGGATCAGTCCCTGAACCAGTTGCAGAACTCGAAATTCGAGAGAATATAGAGTCGGATTTGGATGTTTCTGATTTGCCAGATGCCCAAGCAGCCAATCTTGCCGATCCCAGCCACCGCGCTGTTGTGACTGGTGAACTAAAGGCTGTGCTGCCTGCAGAAGGGCTACTGGCCGATGAAGATTTTAGCGATTTCGAGGACGACGATGAGGATGAGGAGGATGATGAAGACGATTTAGATGACGACTTCGACGAAGATATAGAGGAGGAAGACTCTCTGTCTGAAGGCAGTCTCCTGGGTTCACTATCGTCGGGCGAGTTGATCGAGCTTCGGGGTACAGGACTGATTCAAGTTTTGCCTTTAAGCGAAGCATCTCTGCCCAAAATCTGCTATTTAGTGGTTGATCGGGCAGCGGAGTTAATCACTAGACCTCTAAAAGCTTTTGGTGAACTCGGTCAAATTCCGGCAGCAGAAATTCGCGAGAAAACCCTAGCAGTGTTTGACAATCACCGAGTGGCCCGCCGATTTGCTACTCGCAATCAAAGAGTTTTTAAGATTCCTGACAGCAGTATGCTGCAAAAAGCAGCGCCTTATTTGCGAGCTAAGGGAATTACTCGGCTGCTGATTGACGGTCAGGTATATTCCGTCTAAGGGATTAAATCTATTTAATATTGTACGGTGTCGGATTCTTCTGGATTTGCCTGAAATTTACGACGAGAGTTTTGGGAATCTGAAAGGTTCCACAGCGGTTGCAGTAGCGCACCTCCGATCAGTCCTGCACTAATGCTCATTGCCAATACTACTCCTACGGGCATTTGTATCGATTTAAAAAAAATAAAGTTTAAGGATACTGGGGCGGCGTTCTGCACTGACAGAATGGCGATAGCGCTTGCTAAAATTGCTACTAAAAAACTAATGGCGACCAGAGGAAGTGTTTTCATAAAATGGTTGACATGCTAATAATTTAACCTATAAGCTGTTGTGCATTTAAATTGTATTTTGAGGGGTGGCAGGATGCCCACCCCACAAGAGTGAAAATTTATTTGACCATGCAATTTAAAGGCGGATTAGCTTATACTTGTATGACAATCTACATGTGTGTAAAATTTTTATTTTTTCAAACATCCCATTATTTAATAATATACAATAAGATTAGGAAAAAAGTCAAGTAGATGCGGAAAAAATATTTTTAATTTTTTAATTGATTAAAAAATTAAAAATAAATAAATTTACCAATCCCAAACTTTAACAAATCCACGTGTATTGCAAATATATAACTACCTGACCATTATCGATGATTAATGTTCAGATAATCTGCAAGAGTTATCAAAAAGATGTGAGGTGCTCCGCGGGCACCTCACAATCTCAAGCGGTAGAGAAAAACCCCGCGTTGGAATAGGTGGAAATTTAAACAGGTTCTAACTGAGAAATTACCTTTTCCATGTGTTCGGCAACTTTGGTTTCTTTTTCCACAGAATTGGTTTCCATGTAAACGCGCATCAAAGGTTCGGTTCCCGAAGGCCGCAGCAGTACCCAGCCACCGTCTTCTAAATAAAGTTTAATCCCGTCTTTGCGGCCGATTTCCTTAACGCCGATACCTGCTACTTCTGTGGGGGGATTCTTGGTAAAAGATTCCAAAACTGCTGCTTTGTGGGCTTCTTCTAGGTGCAAGTCCAAGCGTTTGTTGTATAGGGGACCGTCGGCTTCTTTAATGGCTTCTTCGACTAGCTGAGAAAGCGGTTTGCCTTCATAGGCGATCGCCTCAGCAACTAGCATATCAGCCAAAATACCGTCTTTTTCGGGAATGTGACCCAAAACGCTCAAACCGCCAGATTCTTCGCCACCGATAAGTACCGCAGTTTCCCGCATTTTTTCGCCGATATATTTAAAACCGACTGCGGTTTCGTAAATTGTTAAACCGTACTTGGCGGCCAAATTGTCCAGCAAGTGGGTAGTTGCGACTGTACGGACGATCGCCCCAGTCAATCCTTTATTCTTAACCAAGTGACGCGCCAGCAGTAACAGGACAGTGTTTGGAGTCAAGACATTTCCCAACTCGTCAACAATACCAAAGCGATCGCTGTCGCCATCCGTAGCCAAACCCAAATCCGCTGAATCCTTCTTAACAGCTTCCACCAACTCAACTAACTGTTCGCCCTTGGGTTCCGGCATTCCACCACCAAACAGCACATCGCGGTAGGTGTGAAAACTTTCGACATCGCAGCCGCAGTGTTCCAAAACGCCGTCGAGATAGCCGCGAGAAGTCGAATAAAGGGCGTCGTATTTCACCTTCAACTTAGCAGAGCGAATCCGCTCTACATCGATCAAAGTATAGAGAAACTTCAGATATTCGGGTTTCGGGTCAAAACTGGAGATTTTATCGTTGTGGCTGCCTTTGGCTGGGGCATCAGAAGCACCAGCAATATTTGCCACAATTGTATCAGTAATTTCCGGGGTGGCCGGCCCCGCGTAGTCGGGGATGTATTTGATGCCACAGTAAGGTGCGGGATTGTGGGAAGCAGTGAACATCAGGGCTCCTGCAGAGTTGAGATGCTTGGCGCTGTAGGCGATGACTGGTGTGGGGCAATCTCGATCAACCACTTTCACAGTCCATCCCAAATCTGCCAATACTTCAGCCGCCGTGCGGGCGAACTCGTCTGCCAAAAAGCGAGTATCGTAGGAGACTAGAACGGGTCGGTCTTTTGTGTAAGCGGTTTCTAGGTAACTGGCGATCGCCCGGGTGACTTTTCGCACGTTGGCAAAAGTAAAGTCATGGGCAATCAGTCCCCGCCACCCATCGGTTCCGAACTTGATTTCTGTTGAATTGCTGCTAGCGCTCATTTTATCCACTTCCTCTCGTCCTATTAATCCTACCCGAAGGCATAGCCTTAAAGACCTACTGGCCGTGCTGTTTTTGAGGAGCGATCGCCAGTGGAACCCGCATCAACCTAGTCCTATCGTTGTAGCGCCAAGCTTCCGCCTCCAGCAGGACTTGAACAAGTCAATCGATTTTAGATTTTAGATTTTAGATTTCAATACTCCGGACAGTTTTTGGAACGATACTACAAGCTTTACAGGCTAAGGATCATGAAAAAGTCGAATTAAATGCC
>NZ_JAUBSB010000108.1:0-8988 GCF_036702135.1 Microcoleus sp. LAD1_D3
AGCCCTTCAAGTGGACTTATAAGGGTAAAGTATTAGCGGTTTAGTGGGTATTCTATTTTCGCCGAGCTGTACTAGTAAGGTGTTATGCAGAAACAGAAAGTAATAAATACCGAAAGCAGCCAAGCCCCCTAAAAGCATTACTGGAGATTGCCGAAACTGGGCTATACCAATGAAAACACCAAGGAAAATTGACACAACCATAGCGGTCTGAAGGTCGAACATGAGGAAAAAGGCTCCTTTTTGTGAAACTATTGCAATCCAGCATAGGTGGACTGCCCAAGCGTCAGAGGCAATGCGATCCAGATTTGAAGTTTTATTAAGCTTTGCGGTAAATGTGGACTGCCCAAGCGTCAGAGGCAATGCGATCCAGATTTGAAGTTTTATTAAGCTTTGCGGTAAATGCCGCCTGCCCCATCCGTGCAAAGCAATTCCCCTTTGTGCCATGCCCAGCCGTGCAAATTGCGGCTAGCTGACACTCCTAAACTCAGTGCTTCCCACAGCGATTTGTTGTAGGCAACCAATTGCTTTCTGAGCAATGGGTCATTTTTTGCCTCAATTTGGCACGTCCACAGAACCATCCCAATCCAAGAAAAACAAACTTTGTGCCAAACTAAGTTTGTTTTTAATCTCTGCTCCTCTGCCTTCTTAAGTTGTGGGTAAGTGCCATCCAACTCGGATCGATCCAGAAGTTGAGTGTACTGCTTACCTACTTGCCTCCACTTTTTCATCGGAACCTCATAGTAGGGTTCCAGACATACAGAGAAAGAACTGTCCGCATCTTCTTTTAAAGTTTCCGCAAATAAATCATAGGCTGATTGAAATGGATATTGTCTCAGGCTAGCTTGGTGCAAAAATTTGGACGATAAATGGGCGGAGAGCTGGGGACACTGCGCTACAGAAATTGTCAAATTTTGAAGCTCTGCGTGGCATTTTTTGACATATTTTTCAGCAACTTTGCAAAGCTCCCACCGGGCTTTGTACTCATTAACGCAGCAGTTCATTAACTCAGCTTTTCGTTGAGAAATCTCTTGCCGTTTTAGAGCTTCCTCAACTGGGTAATAGTCCTTAACAAGCCACTTAGATTTCCAGCACTCAGCCAAAAGAAGCTGGGTTTGTCTTGCTTTGTGCCATTCCTCTATCTGAGCTGGTGTCTTAGCTTGCTGTAGGAGGCGATCGCTGGGCAAGCTAGCTATAAGTTGGGCAATTTGTTCATTTATTTCAGGGATTTTTTGATTCATTAGGTAATTCGAGATAAAGTGGAGGACTTCGGACGGCACAGACTAAGCGGGGATTGCAGGCAAGCGAAAGTTTGAGCATGGCGGATGGGTTGGGGGTTTGGTTTTAGTTTCTCCCAAAATCCGGGTGTTGGGAGCGATCACACTCGCGTCAATCCAGCGCTGCCTTACCTTTGTCAAGGATACCTCGCAAAAATTGGGCTAGATCGGCAAAGTGTTCTGGGTTATTTTCAAGCAGCCATTCCGTGAGCATTAGTGAGTGCGAGGTTTTTTTAAACTTGACCCGCGCTTCTGATAAATCGGCAAATAGCGCATTGAGGACTTTTGCAGCATCAATTTTGCCAATCCATTCGGCATTACCTAGATGTTTTGAAGTATCGTCTTTTGAACGCTGAGTATTGGGTTTTGGGAAGTAATTCTTATTTAATTTATGGGTTTCGAGCCGTTCTCGAACTTCTTCGCCACTAACAGGTTGTTCTCGCCCCGCATCTTCATGATTGAGTGCGGCTGCTATAGCATCGGGATGGAGCAGGTAATTTTCATACATTCGCCTCTCCAGGAATTTAACTGGGTGCTGGCTTCTTTTCTGCAAATCCTTCATCTCTTGCTGACAGCGCTCCTCCAGATCGAACACAAATCCAACCGTCGGGGGAAACAAACTGCTGCCACCGCTGAGTTTGTCGTAAACATCAAATACGAGATGAGCGCGTTTTCCCTCAAAATCGCCAGTATTCTTAACAGCAATAATTTGAGTACCCCTTAAAGGCTTTTTGGCTACTTTTTCCAAAATTAACGGAAAGCACCGCTCCTCGGTCTGCCCTTCCACCCAGAGGATGCTGTCCGCACCGAAAACGTCAGACAAACTGACTCCCAGTTCGGCTAATAGAGAGCGCTGTTCCTTGATATCTTGCGAATTCATCATTGATGCTTTCGTTTCCCCGCCCTCAGACCGCAGCTTCACGATAGTTGAGGGATTGGCAGCGGAAATAATTTCGGCCGAATGAGTGGCAATAAAATATTGGTGCTGCGGAAACTCTTTGAGGATTTCTATCAGTTTCTTAGCCGCCCCTGGATGCAAATAAGATTGGGGTTCGTCAATGATTATTGTTCGAGGAGCTGGGGAAGCCAACACCGCGTAAAGAATTGCCAGTACCTGACCAATACCAGTCCCGCACTCTGACAAGGGAAATGCTAAATCTTCTCTATCATTTTCAGATGCTTCTTTCGACCAAATTAAAATTTCTAATTCCTGGCTTCTGCGACTCGCGTTAATCCCACTCGAATCTTTGATGATGGGCTTAGGCCTGACAGAAACTTCGCCTATTTCAGGAAAAATAGTGGATATATACATCAAAAAACGATTAAAAAGTTTCTTTTTTCCAGAAAGTTGAAGTTGATTTAAGACTTCAGCCAAATTCGAGGCGTCCGGCTCCAGTTCAGACCGATCGCCAAATAAGCAGCTTGCTAAATTGGGGCGTTCTGCATAAAGCCTGTATGTATGGCAACTAAAATATTGAACAATTCTGGTTGTTATTTCGTTGTCGGCAGTGTTCCTATTGAAATTAACACCCGACGCTCTATCAATAAGGTAGTCTTGTTTGTTGACGCAATAGATGTTAAAGGTTAGGCTATCGCTTAAGCTTTTCTCTATTTCAGCTACCTTGCAGCTCTCCTCCATCCTAACTCTAATTTCTACAGCAGCACGAACCTCCAACCACTCTAGAAAAAGGCTGTGCATAGTTTGAGCCGATAGAGTTCGGTCTGTTTTGTCACTGTAAACGAACTGAAAATCAATTGATAGTTTTTTGGCAACTTCTTCGATTGCCGACTTGTCTGCTACTAGAGAAACTTTGGCGCATGAGTCTGAATTAAAATGTAGCAATGTTTTGAGACTGCGATGGGATTTCTTCTCGAAATTTAAGCTTAAAGCTTCCAGCAGCGCTGTTTTTCCTGAATTGTTGGCTCCCACAATAATATTGATGCCAGGTTGGAATTCTAACACCCCAGAATCCCGGAATGACTTGTAATTAAGTAACTGAAGACGGAAGATGTACATAACTGTGTTTTTGAGGAAACGATACTTGAGCGCTCCGAGCCTGGTGCGGTAGCGAGGCGGGCTGACTACACTTTAATTCAAACACACAATACTAAAGTCTTCTTCTAGCAAATCTGACCTTGCTTAGCAGCAGTAGAGTGACCAATAGGGTTACTGCCAACCCACCTTTCATCCACTGGTTCCGATGCCAATTGATAACGGCTGTCCGAGGAGAGTCGAATAGAAGGAGAATGGTTATCCAAACTCGCATGAATGGTAAACATACCAAAAATCAGAACATCTCCAGCCTCGAATTCGGAACTCAACCAACGTCCTCCGTATTTACAGCGCAAAGAAACCGGGTTTTTGGATAAGGCTCCATCCCACCCTTTTTGATTGGAGGCATACAAATGAGCCGTTTTTCTGTTGGCACAATAGCGATCGACATCTTTACATCCATAGCTATTTTTAATAGTCTCTAGATGATGAGAATTTTCCAAAATCATTAACCCCCCTAATTCCCAAGGAATATCGCCTAATGGAGTCCAAGCCGTGTAAAGCTTGTCAGTTCCCCGTCCCATATACACAATGTCACAATGAGCGTAAGTTCCTTTTCCTGGGGCGACGGCTCTAAGCCAGGTGTAATCGTAATGCCGGACTTGACCGCCTAAAAAAGTTCCAAAAAATTCCATCATCCGTCCCGAATAAAGCAGTGTTTTCAGTGTTGAACTCCTGGTTGCTAAATCGGGACGGAAATGTATGTTTAATCCAGGTTTAGCGATGCAATCTAGAACAGGGCTTGAGAGTTCCAAGCTTCCCTCAGCAGCTAAACAAGTTGCAATTTCCTGACGAGCTTGCCAAACCTCTTGAGAGTTAAGAAAGGCTTTTAAGTATAAATAACCGTCTTGTTGCATCCTCCGTCGCAATTGCTCTGGCTGTCCGAGTACATCGGAGGAATCCCTTAGATAACCAAAAGCCTCCTCACTGCAATCTAGTTCATAACCTAGGGAACTTAGCGCTGTTTTTGTTTGCTTAATCAGCATCGTGGCTACCCGTTTAAGCCGGGACAGTAGAAACTTCAGTATTCAAAAGATGTGCTGGATAACACCTTTACCGGGGGGTGGATTATCCGTCAGCTCTGCTAGATAACACCCTAGTTTTAAGGAATTAAACAGAAACGAAAGCAGGTTGAGTCCGGGCTCTTGGGTGTTATCTGTCACTTTTGCTGGATACCACCCCCTATATCGGTCTTCTCCAAGATTAACCTATGTCGCAACCTACCGCTTGCTTGAGGCTCTGCCTTCGCAGAGCAGGAACGAGTGCGATCGCCCTTCGCTGTAAGTTGGGTTGAGTCTGTCACGTCCTTGCTTGTGAATCAGCAGGTAATGTGAAACCAAACATGACTCGATAAAAATTGGCGTATTGGTGGCGATCGGCAACAAGTTTGGTAATAGATTGGTCATGGTGACAATAGAACTTGCTAAGCTTGACACTCCCCTTATTTCCGAATATGTTAACCGTGGATAAAAATGTGAAAACTTTGTCTGTTTTCCTACCGATTTTAGCACTGGGCATTGTTGCCACACCTGCACGCGCAGGCAAAATTGAGGGAGCATCTGTTTCCTGTTGGTTGCTTCGTCAAGACAAAGTAGAACTTAAACAAACCTGCATCTATGAGTCGGTTTCTTGGGCTGGAGGCGGAGGAAGGACTTTGCGTTGGGAAGATGGCGGGCAAACAAAAATGACGTGGGGATTACAAGGGCGTGGAGAAAGACCTTGTGCCGAGGATAGCATGAGCATAGATGGTGTCTGCGGTGTGGTATATTTCCGCCATCCCACCACCTTACAACGGATTTCTGAAGAAGAGAGCTACAAGCGCGCCATAAACCGCCAACTGGCCGTGACCTGTGTCCAAGTACAAGATAAATCAATCTGCTGGCTATTTAGATGAAATTCATCACAAAGAAAAAGGTGTGAGTGTTAAAGTTACATTCGCCGAAGTACCAAAAATATATCAAATCTCATACCAAGTTGCGTTCAGACGTACAATCATGAGTGATACCAAGTTGGGGTATAAATCCTAATTCCATGAGTAAAAAAAACTTTTTGCTGGTACTCTGTCTGTTGCTACCTTGCCTAGTCATAGGTTGCAAGCAGCCACAAACCTCTCAACAAACATCAAGTCCGTTTGCCGCCACACAAACCACCATCCCAGGTTGGAAAAAATTTGAGGGACGCGGTGCACAATTGCAGTTACCGGAGAGTTATAGCGGCGGAGATCTCAGCCAATATCTGGACGTGGTGGTTCAGAAGCTGGAATCTTTGGGGCCCTACTATCAGCAGATAGCTCAGTATCTCAAGCAGAATCCATCCGCATTCGTCATCTGGGCTTTTGACTCGAAGGTTAGTAAATCAGGTGTTCTGAGTAATGTCGCTCTTGCTGCAGAGCCAGTTGGATCTACAGTGACAACAGATACATACTTGGATGTACTTACCAAACAATTACCCAGCGAATATCGCGTAGTGGAGCGGAAGCAGGTGACGCTTGACCGCTATCAGGCAGGTCAGATCGTGACAGAAGCCACAATTTCGGGTGTAACTGCCAAACAGATAATGTACACGATTAAGCAGGGGAGCAATATCTGGATTGTTGTATTCTCTACCAGTGCTGAGGAATTTGAACAGCGCTTGCCCTCGTTTCAACAAAGTATTAACTCGTTTTCAGTGAGCGATTAGCTGGACTTTCTTGACGTTCGGAAACACAAAATACTCCGTCAGGAGAGCCAATTCGATAATTAAAAGAACGATTGCCAATTAGAGCAACAATTAAGGATGTAACAGGGGATTGTTTCTAATTTCCGATAAACATTCTTCTAAAGACAAACCATGCAGAATTTCCCACCATTGTCCCGTATGTCTCATGTAGGCTACATTAAAACAATCTGGCCCAACATATTCTAGGCGGGCGGAGCGAGACTCCAAAGACGGGGAAATCGCCCTCGGACTCGGACAATTATAAGTTGAGCAGAAGTAAAAATAGTTGCGATACCACTTGCCAAAGATATCCGTTCGATAATTGAAATCATGGTCTGTGGGTGGAGAGTCGATATATTTGGGCTTAAATTCTGTTTGAATTAACTCATTACATTTTTGTTCGATTAATTGTTTCTCAGTATCAGGCACTGTAGGTTTAGACTGTTTGGGAGAAGAAGAAAGCCAGAGCTTTTTTGCTTTTTTTGCCATTGAATTTGTTTTCCTGATTATCTAGGTAGAATTGAAACGACCAAATCGATCGTTCGACCTACTGTGAAGGTAGTGGCTGCTTGCAACAACCTTTGTTGGGCTACTTATCAAGGCGGCGTAAGCCTCCAAGTAATGCGAGCCGCTTTTGTCAAACGGCGCAATCTATGCCTTGATTGGGTGCGGTGCGGATGATTTGTAGCAAGCACGCTCTCGTATTGATAATACTTAATTTTCCCCGCGAAACTGCCTTACTCAAAATTTTTGGCTCCATCCCATACAAATCCCGTAGCACAACCTTGACGTTAGGAAACACAAAATACGAACGCCCGTTGCCCAATGCGGTGATTAAACACTTTCTAACCCAGATACCACAACTACGAGCGTGTCACACTGCGCCTCTTGTTCTGCCTAGCTATGGATTTGGTGCTGGGCTCCGCGTTGCAATCCACTTTCTTTTTTTGGCTCTAAATCTTCTTCAAAGCGATCGGGGTACAGCGAGGGGTCTAAGCCTACATTATGCCCCGCGCGCCTTAAACACAACGCAAAAATAACGGTTTGAGAGTGTCGATCGCTTCGAGCGAACAAAGACTGATTTTGTTGATTTGGTGGGACAAGCAGCTCGAACAATCCTTTAACTCAATTACGGGACGGGTTTGCTTTCGCTCGTGCGTTCGCCCTTGTTGACTGATTGGCAGCGAGCGGAATCTGATTGCTCGCAATTGAGTACATCCACCTCAATCTCGCTCAGCACTTTGGGTTCCATCTCATACAAATCAGTCAGAATAAGCTTGACATTGGGAAACACAAAATACTCCGTCAGCTTGCCAATCCGGTAATTAAAGGGTTGATACCGGTGTTTAAAGTACAGTTCGACATTCCCCCGGCGTTCCAACAATCCCAGCAAATTGACAACCACATTCGAGTAATGCGCCCTCACATCCCGCTGCACTTCCGCGATTCGTTCCTCGATCGCTCTAGTAGTAATTCCAATTTTATAGAAGCAGCTCTCGTCAGCTTTTACCTCAAGGAAATAGAGCGAATTGATTAGAATCCGACGAAGTTGCGCTCGATAAATCAGCAAATCAGCCCGCCGTTCTTCTAAGCAGGATAACCCCGCAGATAAAGCAATCTCTACAGAGCCTTCCAATGAAGCCAGCTCCGACAGCAGCAAAGGTTCTTGGACTTTGTTGAACAGCGCCAGGGGAAGAGCACCCACTGGGATTTTACCCAAGTCGGTAAATTGATAAGTGCGATCGCCAACTGACTCCAGCAATCCCTTGAGCTCCCACCGAAAGTTTACCAAGTCTTTGGGAATACCGTAATCCTGTGTGCCGTACTCTTTCCACAGCACTTTCAATTGCTCCAATTCCTCACCCTTAAGCTGGATGGTGAAGTTGTCATAGAGAGGCAGCGATGGGAAAGCTCTGGTTTTAATCCGCTGCGACACGGGCTTGCAAGTGTCCTCGGTGTGCGCGAAGTGATGTTCTTTCACTTTCCCCTTTTTCGCTGTCAATCCGCCACCGCAGTAGAGGCAAGTTAGCTGAGTTTTTCCGCGCACAACTCCATCAATGCTCGTCAGTTCGCCACTGAGAGCAACACCAAATTTTAGCCACATTGTCAACAATTCTCCTAAAAGCAGGTTCTGGAGATGCACCCGCTCCACATGACCAACGATTCTAACAAATCCAGGGGTTAGGGCTTCTGCCTTGGGAAAGAAAGCGATCGGCACTCGATGCTCTTGATGCGTGACTTTAATCCTTGCATCCACCAAAATCTAAAATCTAAAATCTAAAATTGCTCGTCACCAATCAGGAATTTCTTCAGATTCGGAGTCGGATAGGGATTGTGACAACTGAAGCAGTCACATCCCTGCCCAAATACCACACATCTTAAAAAACTTAAACGAAGCTGCACCTGCAACGAAGCGACCCAAAGATTCGGCGATTGGGCACCTATACTCGATTCACGAAATAGCCCAGATGCAACAAGGGAGGAGCGAGCACCGACTCGGCTGCACACAGTCTTCCTGGCTAGATTAAATGAACCACTCTATCAGCTTGAATTCAATGCAATATTGCAGCTAGTAGAAATAGGCAAGTAGAGAAATTACTACAAAAAGATTCGGTTCCCTCTACTAACACCACCAGAGTAAGAACGCTATAGTTGATAAACGTCGAAAAAAGGGCAGCTTGAAGCGATGCCCCGCCCGGCGCTGAACCTAGAAAAAAAAATAGTTTGAAAGCTTAAAGCACTATTAACCTCGTCAAAAAATTAAGATAGAGAGTCAAGGCGAAAGCTAATACTCAATATCACAAACAACGAGAAAAAAGTCAAGGGAAAAAAACCAGTCTTCAGGGCTAGCGTGGAAAGAACTTGACTCAAGCCAAAAAAAACAATCCAACACGGAGAGTTTGATCCTGGCTCAGGATGAACGCTGGCGGTCTGCTTAACACATGCAAGTCGAACGGAGTAGAA
>NZ_JAUBSB010000109.1:0-8871 GCF_036702135.1 Microcoleus sp. LAD1_D3
TTTTAGAGAAAATAGCAATCAGGGCGCTGTTTTTGATTATACCCGACAATCCATCAAGTTATTTATTTTTCAGTCCTTAAGTATAATTTCGATCACCTTGTTTGATATGACTACAAGTCTTAATCATTAGTTATTAGCTGATGACTAATCACTAATGATTAATGACTAATCACTACTTATTCCCTTGAATAAAAGTTTGCACGACTGTATTAATTTCCGGGGAAATTTCTGTTACTAGCCGCACCGGGATTGTCGATGTGGAAGCAAATTGCGCGTATTCTGGTGTTAGAAAAACTGCATATTTGTCAGCTTCTGCAGTTAGTTGAGCGACAGTAGCCAAACTTACAGCTTTAATATAATTGCGTATGCTAGCAGCTTGGTCGCCAACAACTTCATCGCCGGTAATTACTGTGCTAGGTCTGTGAACTTGGTTTAAAGTTGTACTCGGATCTTTGACGCTTAAGTGGGTTCCTCCTACAAAACCGACTAGCCATTTGGGAGATGGAATCTTTGGAAATCCGGCAATTTGTTCTGCTAAGGCGGGAGTGGTTTTGTCCGCAGAAGATGCTACTATTAATGTGGGAATTTGAATTGAACTCAAACCCGTTTCTCCAAAGAGTAATGATGTTATGGGATTCATGGCGATCGCCCTTTTAATCCTCGCATCCCGCAATTGATACCGTTCTTCGGGCAATCCGGCCGCCGCGCACTGAATGCCTTCGCCTAAGCTGAACCCAATCAAATCCCCCTGACACCGCTGTTTGAGTCCGCTCAATTGCAGTTCGGCACCCGCCAAGGACAAGGCTGTAGCGCCGCCGAAAGAATAGCCAATTATTACCGATCGGTCGATCGCCATTTTCCCCTGCAAATTATCATCAGTTTCGTTCAATTTTGTCAGTTCGTCGAGTACAAAACTGATGTCTTTGGGACGATCTAAAAACTCTTGAGGAGCTAGCAAGGGACACTTACCCGCGATCGCAGCATTGGTATTCGTTTCATTGCTTCCCGGATGTTCTAAAGCTGCTACCACATAGCCGTGAGACGCCAAATGCTCGGCTAAGTAGCGCAAATCCGTGCGGACGGAACCCAACCCGTGAGAAAAGACGATCGTCGGTTTGTCGGCTGTCGCAGCTTCCGACCAATACACATCAACTGGAATAGGTCGATTGCGGGCGCTATCGTTCAAATCTAGCGCCCGTACCTGCACGAAATTAGGGCCGGACTGGGTTGGATCGAAAGGCAGCTTAAACGCGGGTTTAACCGCTGCTAACTGAGGTGCTATTGCCGCCATAAAGCGCTGAGTTTGCCAAAAACTTGCGTTCATATTTCCCAAAACTGTGAAAGCTCGATCGAGATCCACCACGACCCGCGAACTCGGATAAGATTCAATAAAACTCAATACCGATAAGCCTTCCGGCGCGTTTGCTCCCTGCACCAGAGCGGCTCGCAGCGCTTCCACACCCCCACCGTCGCGCCTGGGTATCACTGTAGTCAAATCCGTCAGGATGGCAGTGCCGATGCCCGTATTTAGCAAGTTGCTCAGGCCGACTACATTTAGGGGAATTTTCGCTTGCAGCGCCCGAAAAATTTTACCCCGCTGTTCCTCAGACAGGAGATTGGCATAAGCTTGCAGTTTGGCGGGGACTTTTCCTGTTTCTGCGAGTTCGCGCAAATCCGCAACCGATATTGACGATTCTAAAATACCTTTGCGGACAACAACCGTTTCTGCAGCTTTTACAGAGGATGTCGCGCCGCTCAAAGGGCCGATCGAAATCGAACCCAAAACACTCGCCACTGAAGAAAACCATCTGAAATTTGGTCTGATGCTCATTTTTACCTTATTGAACTAGAGAGGATAGATCACCATATTCTCAAAATTCTCCCAGATACCGAGATATTGTTCTAGATGCCGAGAAATTGCCTCCATCGGAGTGCGATCGGCAAAGCCTCTACGCATATTTACTTGCCGATCGCACATTCCGTACTTAAGTGCACTTCTTGTGCGGGTGCTAATGATGATGAGTTGAAGATTTTTTTAATCGGCAGCCCCAAAAATACAAACTGTGCGAGTGAAAAGAGCGCTCTAGTGTATTCCCGAACCGCACAAAGGTGCGGAAATTTTGCTAGCAATTCCGTTAGATTAGGATTAAATATAAGACTTACACAATTGTCACAAATAGGGCTTACATTTTAGGTATGTAGTTGCGCTTTAGCGCTCTTACCTAAGCTAAGAAAGAGCGCAAAAGCGCAACTACATACCTTTGTTTAATTTGCCACTTGGCTTTAATCCTAAAATTTTAACCGCAGATGAATGCAGATTCATAACGTAATCTGCGGTTAAAATATTCCTCAAGATACAGGAAAATAAACAACAAGCATCGAAATATTTTGGTGAGTCCGGGCGAGCGCTTCCGGTTCTTTGAGAGTTCCCGGTTTGTCCCACAAATTCTGTTGCTGAGAAATGGTTGTTAAAATCAGCAAATCGTGTTCTAACAAATTCTGCGAAACTAGCTTGATAAAATTTCCCCGCACCCGATTTACTGGTATCTCAGAAAGAATTTCCACCTCCGCCGCACTTTTGTTGCTTTTCTCCCGTTGTGTCGCCACCAACAACACTTGCAAAGTCGCCTTGAGTTCGTCGGCCAAACTCTTAGCAATATCCACGGTTTCCTGAAATCCAAACCGAGTCAACTCACTGTCAGTTACCGCCAAAATAACTCTGGCTGTATTCTGGAGAGGATCGGGAAATCGAGCAATCAGTACGGGTACGGGCGATCGCCTGATCACTGTGTCAATGATGCTGCCAAAAAAATTGTCGCGCGTCGTGGAAAATCCCTTCCAACCGCAAACTATTAAACTAGCCTCGCGTTCGGTTGCACTCCGTAGGATTCCGCGATCGATCGCATCATCTATCCTCGCGATCGGTTCAACCGCACAAGCAGCAGCATGGGCCACAGTTTCCGCAGCCGTCAAAAGTTGAGTTTGCTGCATTTTATCTGCAGGTGAAATTGCTTCCCCGCGATCGGACAAAATATGCAGTGGCAGCAAAGTTCCCTGAGATGTTTTTGCTAAAATCAAAGCCAAACGTAGCAAATTATCTTCCGTATTCGGATTAGCAACAGGCACTAAAACTCGCTCTCCCCATGAATGCTTTCCCGAAGTAGCAGCCGGCAAACTCGACCCCGGCGGCTGCATTTCTTGACCCCAACGAGATACAATCCAAGGAGAAGCGACACAAGTTACTAAAATCATGGCAATGATGCCGTTCACCGTTACGCGATCGACCAATTTTATCTCGAAAGCAACCGTAATCGCAGCCAAAGTAGAAGCAGCTTGAGCAACAGAAAGACCGAACATTACCATAATGTTGGGAAACTCAAAACGAAATAATTTCCCCGGTATCCAAGCTGCCAAAAACTTGCTCACCACCTCTGCTAAAATCATCACCGCCGCCACCAACAAAGACTGCGGCTGCTTTACCAAAATTAGCGGGTCAATTAACATCCCCACAGAAATCAGAAAAAACGGGACAAACAGCGTATTGCCAATAAACTCAATTCGATTCATCAGGGGACTCATTTTGGGAATAATTTGAGTAATGGCAATTCCCGATAAAAATGCACCAATAATTGCCTCAATTTCAATTAGTTCTGCTGCGTAAGAAACTAGAAATAGGGTCGCCAATACAAATATAAATTCGGCATTTTCGTCGTGTCCGAATTTCTTAAAAAACCAGCGACCGATTTTGGGAACTCCCCACAAAGTAGCAAAAGTGTAGATAGCAAGAGAGGGAATTAGAAACAGCCAAAAATCGAGAGTGAGATTTCCTTTAAAAGCTTTGACAACAATTGCCAGCACCAACAGTCCCAACACATTCGTAATTAAAGTTCCCCCCAAAGTCGTAGTAATAGTCTGAGTTCGCATCAATCCCAATTTGGTGAGAATTGGCAGCGCTAAAAGTGTATGCGTAGCAAAACAAGAAGCGACTAAAATTGCAGCCAGCCAGCTATATCCTAACAGCAGCATCGCTCCTGTCCCCAATATCATCGGTAGCGAAAAAGTGGCCAACCCAAATATGACAGCTTTGTCTGCATTGAGTTTGAGGTCATCGAGGCTAGTTTCCAGTCCCGCTAGGAACATCAAAAACAGCAATCCTACAGTACCTAACAAAACAATAGTAGCGTCCCGTTGCAACAAATTGAGACCGTTGGGCCCAACAATTACGCCAGCAATAATTAAACCGACTATTCCCGGCAGTCGCAAGCGCTCAAATAACAGCGGCGCGAGTAGCATGATTGCTAAAAGAACTAGAAAAACGGGAACGGGAGCGGTAATCGGGCCGGAAGTTAACATGAATTTCACCCTAAATATTGGCAGCGAACTGCTACCATATTTAAAAGGAAATAATCAAAATGTCTATCAATCTAAAGAGGTATTATCAATAAATTACAGCGTAATTGGTAATAAGTAGGAGTGGGCGGGAGCAACTGGGTTTATTGGTAAAATATGGGTTGGCTTACTATAATTTTCTGCCTCAAACCGGATTTCTAGTTACCCGCGCACAAATCCTGATTTGGCATATCCCTAAAAAAGGGAAACGTGCTTTTATCCCTTGCTCTTCCCTATTTAAAATCTAAAACGGGGAAAGGTTTTGCCGCTTCCATCTGCGCCGCTAAAGCAATTAAAGTTGCTTCCGCCGCCGGCCGCCCGATAATTTGAATGCCCACGGGCAAACCGTTGTTATCTAAAATAGCAGGAAGTGCGATCGCAGGCAAACCGCTAGCATTAAATGGCGGACAAGGAGCAATCCAATTAATGATGCGCTGCAAAGTTTCTTCAAAACTCAAATCAGCCCACTCGCCAACCCGGATTGTGGAGTGCATATAAGTCGGCAAAACTAACACATCAAATTTTTCAAAGAATCCCACAATCCGCCGTGAAATAACCTGCATTTGATTCACCGCCCGCAAATATTCCCCAGCGGAAATAGTTCTTTCTAACAGCCAGCGATTCATGGGTTCCAAAGCAGGGCCTGGAATACCACTTGCAGCGGCCCCAGACTGCCAAATTGCGGTAAACGGTTCGATTAAACCTGTAAAATCTGGGCATCCAGGTTCGACATCGTGACCCAAATCTGTCAGTAACTTGACGGTTTCGAGTACCGCTTGCTGACAGATAGCTGCAGCCTCGCCCACAGGGGAAATAGTCGTAGAAAACGCAATTCGCAGTTTGCCCAACTTTTCACGGGAAGCCTCTAAAAACGTCTGATTTGAATCTGGTAGCCAGTACGGATCGCCTGTTGTGTAGCCTGACATCACGTCCAAAAGTGCGGCCGCGTCAGCTACAGTGCGCGCCAGTGGGCCGTTTGTAGAAATGCCGCTGAGGTAATCTCCGACAGGTGCCCAGGAAACTCGCCCCCGCGACGGTTTAATGCCCACTAAACCGCAGCAGGAAGCTGGGCCTCGAATCGAACCGCCGCCGTCTGAACCTTGGGCGATCGCACACAAACCCGCTGCTACAGCCGCCGCTGAGCCGCCGCTGGAACCTCCGGGCGTATAGTCTAAATTCCAGGGATTGCGCGCGGGCGGGAAACCTTCTGGTTCGGTGTAAGGTAATGAGCCAATTTGAGAGGTGGCTGTTTTGCCTAGAATGTTAAATCCCGCTGCTTTGATCCGCCATACTACTGACTCGTCGTAGGCAGAGATGTTACCCAGCAAAGCCTGAGTGCCGTATGTACACGGAACGCCGGTAACTGGTGTCAAGTCTTTAATGGCGATCGGCACTCCGAAAAAAGGTGGCAATTCCTGTGGCTTGTTTAACCCAGCTAGTTTTTCGGTTTGAGATTTAGCCAGGGCGATCGCCCGCTCGGCCGTTACAGTAAAATAACTCCCCAGGTCAGGGTTTAATCGATCGATCCGTTCCAAGTAGAGATTTACAATTTCTAAAGGCGACACTTCCAGGGTGCGGATCGACTCCGCCAACTCCAAAGCTGGAGTAAAAGCCCGATCGACAGAATTCATCGGTTTAAGTCCTTAATATTTGGCTAAAGTATCAATTTATACTGCTTGGTTGCGGAAAACTCTTTTCCTTAAAAAAAATTATCCAAAAATGTGGAGAATCCATATTCGCGCGTAGATCGAGAGTGCTGGCATCCTCCAATTGGCAGAATATTTCCTTAGTAGTGCAGCATTATGACTCTCTCTTAGGATAGACTGAGTACAACAGTTAAGCTTTTGTGCAAGCCCCGCACAATGGCGATCGGCATTGTCCAACTTCCACAAATCATCTGTTCGAGTCAGCCTTCTCACCAATTTAAGGTAGCGCATATGACACAACAGCATCCGCCAGCTCCTCGCCCGCCCGTACCCGGAGCTCCCCCACTGCCAGGAATACCCCGCCCTCCAGCTCCAGGGATGCCCCCCAGAGCAGCAGGAATGCCGCCAGCACCGCCGCCAGCACCAGCACCAGCACCAGCACCAGCACCAGCACCAGCACCGCCGCCGCAATTCTTCGCCACACCTAAAAACCCGATCTCTAGCAACGGCGGCCCTCCGACTTTGAAAGAGCTAGTCCTCCGAGCCAAAGACGAAGGAGTATCCGACCTTCACCTCGGCGTAAACGAAGTGCCCCGCTTCCGCACGCGGGGCGAAATTGCCGACATCGGCTACCCACCGACCGATTTAGATACGTTTTTTGGCTGGTTGCGGGAGTGCATGAGCGATGAAGAAATTGAAATTTTCCAAAAAACCCTAGACTTTGACGGCGCTTTCGACTTCGGGTTCGTGCGGATTCGGATCAGTTGCATGGACTCCTTAGCCGGGCCGGCGATGGTGCTGCGGCTAATTCCTGCCAAAATAATGACACTGGAGGAATTGAAGCTGCCGGAGGTCTTTAAGAAAATATCCGGCTACCACAAAGGGCTGATTTTGGTGACGGGCCCGACAGGTTCGGGTAAGTCTACCACCTTGGCTGCGATGATCGACTACATCAATAAGAATAAAGCCTACAATATCATCACGATCGAAGACCCGGTAGAATTCGTACACGAAAGCAAAAAATCCTTGATCAAGCACCGGGAAGTCGGCAGGCACACCCTGAAGTTTATGAATGCTCTCAAAGGCGCTCTGCGGCAAGACCCGGACATGATGCTAGTAGGAGAAATTCGGGACAGAGAGACGGTGGAAATCGCCCTCAAAGCCTCTCAGACCGGTCACTTAGTTGCAGGAACCCTGCACACCAACAGTGCGATTAAAACTCTGAACCGGATTCTGGATATGTTCGGGCCCGAAGAACAGGAGGCCATACGGGTTTCACTTTCCGAATCCCTAGTGGCAATTATTGCTCAACTGCTGTGCAAAACCACAGACGGGAAGCGGGCTGCTTTCCACGACGTTTTGATCAATACCGACGTGGTTAAGGAATACATTCTGAAGGGCCAGAATGAGGAAATTAATCAAATTATGATCAAAGATACTTATGAAGGCATGACGACGATGAATAAGTCGCTCTATGGCCTTTATCAAGAAGGTCGGATTACGGAAGAACTTTGTGTAGAGAACTCGCCGTACCCGAACGAAATGGCTCAGATGCTCCGAGGTCGAGTGTAAAGGTCGAGTGTTAACAGTTAAAAGTTAACAGTTAAGTGTTAACTTTTAACTTTTATTGGTGTACTGAATTGAAAGTCGATCGCCCTATTTTGCCAGAAATTTTCAAAGGCATTGCGCTGTTTACACCAGGGGGAGACTTAATCTATTGCATAGACCCCCGCAAGCAAACTCGGTGGCATTTACAGTTGTGCGTAGCTCTACAGGAGATCCTCGGTTTGTCGGAACCGCCGCATTTTCTGATACCTTGCTACACGGCAACCGTTGACTGCTGGCTCGATCCAGGCGATCGGCAGGTGCGGGTTGCTGCCGAGGCTTACCCCCCCGTGCTGCGACATCAAACGCTGCTGAACGCCATTTTTGGGACTGGCGATTTAGTATGGCATCCCCGGAGCGAAGAAATGTGCGAACCGATGGCGATTGCTACTTATCACCAACAATTCCCCGAACTTTGGGAAAATCACGACTTAATTGTACAGTATGCCAGCCCCGAAGCTCGATCGGACTGGAGCAGTTCGATAGTAACTCCCTTGTGCTTTCCGCAATCGCAGCAGACTCCGCTTCTGAAACCAACAGCACTTACCCCACCGCCACAAACTCAAGGGTACGTTTTGCGTCTGTTTGTTTCCGGCAGCAACCCCAGCACCGAACGCACCCTCGAAACTTTACACCAGTTTTTAGAGCAATGCCTCGATCGTCCCTACACTTTAAAAGTAATTGATGTTTTGAAACATCCAGAACAAGCTGAGGCAGATCAGATTTCAGCAACTCCTACTTTGATTAAAATCTGGCCGAAACCCGTGCGACGCATTGTCGGCGAATTGAACGATGATGAAAAAATAGTGCGGCTGCTGAGTTATTCGGAATTTTAGATTTGGGCGAGGATTTTTGGGATTATTTAATACGGGCGATCGCGGTTTTAGTAGCGATGGAATTAACAACATTTAGTAACTCAGTCAGGGAGGCAAAAAGTGGTTTGACGTTCTACTTTATCAGTCAGGTATTCTTGGGTCGTACACCCTAAATATAGAGGTTCTGCACCCAGGAGTGAATTGCGGGTAATGCCATGCACTCACCACGAATAATTAGGGTAACTTACTTGGCTGGGAAATTGCGGTAAGGTGCGCCGAAGAACACCCTACTTTACCACAATCAATCTGGCAATCAGGAGAATTGAAAACCGTGCCTGAATTGAAATGCTCACCGTCCTAAAGGAGCGGTGATTCTTGACGCTTCATCGGGATTTGCTACCGAAGTAGTCTGACAA
>NZ_JAUBSB010000110.1:0-8770 GCF_036702135.1 Microcoleus sp. LAD1_D3
GTATTTATTGCACCGCCTCTTAAATGAAGGGCAATTAATAATTAAATGGGGTCGCAAAATCAAAAATAAGGGCAATGGTTGTATCACAGTTTAAATGTGCAACAGCTTAAGCGTGCTTGTTCGTCAGGCGTCATGTTTAGTCTCTCAAAATTATTTATTGACTATTGTAACTCTTGAGACACTCTATTCTTCAGTTCCTCTAAAATGGCTGATTGACTCTAAAACATATTTTTGGAGGAAGCTAAGTGTTGGCTTTTCCCAAAAGCAGCGCATTTTATCATACTTTTGTATACTTGCAAAATCGGGATGCTCCCATGTAAGTTTTACAGATAATTTGGTCTCCATCTGGAATAAACATGGGGTAAACTGGCCATCCATCTGTGATATACAAGTAATACCACTTCTCCAAAAATATGCTACAATAGCACTTCTAGCATAAGGACGATTGTATGAAAGTAAATTACCAAGAAAGAATTGAAGACACTGCGACCGAATTAAAAATAATTATGTCCCAGCAACGAACTGTAACTAACAGACAAAAAATTCAGGCACTTTATTTGTTAAAATCTGGGTGGAGCCCGAGTATTACAGAGGTAGCTGAACTTTTAGGGGGTACATAGAATCACCGTACAAAGATGGTTAAAGCAATATAATGAGGGCGGTCTGTCATCCTTATTAAAGCTGCGCCGCTCGACTGGGAGACCGCGAGTAATTCCCTCAGAAGTAATAGCCGGACTCTCGACAAAAATTAGTGAGCAATCCTGCGAGTTTAAGAGTTACAAAGAAATTGCGAAATGGGTGGAAGATAACTATCAAGTATCCGTCAAATATCAAACTTTACATAAGCAACTGTACTATCGCATGAAAGCCAAGTTAAAAGTACCAAGGCGTTTGAGTAACAAAAAAGAGCCGGCGGCAGCAATCGAGTTTAAAAAAAACTAGAAAAATTGCTGAAACTTGTCTTATGGTTAGAGTCCACTACGCCTAATCTAGCAAAAAATGGTCTCAAATATTGGTGTCAAGATGAAACTAGAATCGGCTTAAAAACGATTGAAAGGAAAAAACTTACAGCCCGTGGAGTCAAACCAATAGGTTTAGTTCAAGGGAATTTTAAAGCTTACTATTTATATGGGGCGGTTGCCCCCCAAACCGAAGAAAGTTTCTGGTTAGAGTTTTCACATCTTGACGGTCAATGTTTTCAGATATTCTTAGATAACCTAGCAGCAGAATATCCAGATCATTTAAATGTTGTGCAACTGGATAATGGTAAGTTTCATCATAGTAACCAGCTCAAAATCCCAGATAATATTTTACTGCTTTTTCAACCACCATACAGTCCTGAATTGAATCCGAACGAGAGAGTATGGCAATATATAAAACAAGAATTAAGTTGGGAACTTTATGATAACTTAGATGAAATAAAAGAAAAAGTTCGCACTTTTCTTGAAGAATTTTCAAGTGAAACAATCGCATTTATCACGGGATGGGATTATATTCTCTCGGCACTAACTACTGTAACATAATTTTGGAGAAGTGGTATAACATTTCCAATTGCCAACTAACTCCCATAGTGGCCGAAAAGTCGTAGCACTATGAGTTCCAATACCCATCCTAAAATCCCTGGCTGAAAGTGATTTACGGCTGTCCATAGCCAAATCTTATTTTTTTTACCAACAAACGTTTCTAATTCATCAAGTTCTCCCACCAGGGGAATTGTGTCGGGTTCGTAAGCATCAGGGAGCAATTCTCCTACTTGCTTGACCCAATTTATAATGCTGGTGTGATGTACTCCTTTAATCCTCTCAATGGCTCGAAAACCCATACTATTGACATACATTTTCAGACATTCACGTTTAACTTCTGAGCGAGTAACCTTTATGAGGTTTGTAGCCATCTATAAATTGTCTGCCACAATGGACACAAATATAATTCTGTTTACCTTTTTTATGACCATTTTTATTAACATGAGTTGACAGACATTCAGGACATTGCATAAGCTCTGCGTTTTTTGAAGTGTTATTTTGGGGCGCTCGCACTATAAATTTATCATACCCTAATTCAGCAACGTTGTTTGATGTTCTAGCGATGAATTATCCAACTGATTGTCATCCATTTCTTGGCTAGAAAAAGATACGGATGGCGACTCTTGCTCATATTTACCATGTAGATGAAATGAACTTGAGTCCAAGTGAGATGTGTCGGTTTTTATCTCGAATTTTTGAGCTGCTGACAGGGCAATGGTTGTGAATATTTCCGTAATTCCTGCCAAATATAATTTATCTAATACTCTTCCTAAACGGTCATCATTCAGATGTGATGCTTGAACTCCTGACCCAAGTAAATGTTCTATTGCTTTACCTTCAAAAAATTTAGAGAATAAGTATAGTGGGGCGGAAACCAACCCTAATCCATTGATAATCATCGCTTTGACTACCAGGCCGGGACTGACTTCTCGCCCGGTTGTTCGCCTACTAATTCATTGATTTTTTGGCCTATTCCTAGGTCATCACTTAGACCGGCTACCAAGCCTAGATGGTCTAAGTTTTCTACTGTCATCTCAGATGCTTTCTGCATGGGCTGCTGAATCCTGATTTGAGCGTTCATAGCGATCGTAAGTTTACACTATTTTGGTGATGATTGCTTACTGCTGGCGATCGCAATTAACGCATTTTCGTCATCAATCAGGTAACAGTGAGGTCATAAACTTGGTTTGTGACGATCGCAATTTTAACTCGTATCAGATTTAACTTATGCCCTCACTTCTATTGTCAGGAATTTTTAACGCTCGTGATGCGAGTACGACAAAAAATCTTGAGTAAAAATACTCAAGATGGTCTCGGATGATTCACTTTTATCCCCTCAAGCAGTATATGTGCCAGTTGGGGGTGCGGAATGTGGGTGGTAACTACAAAACCTTCTTTTCCCAAACCTCCACCGTCCGCTTAAACTCCTCCCCCGACAACTTCCTAAACCGATGACTTGACCGAAAACGGTTATAAACCTGTTCATCTCGCTTAATTACCGCATCTAAGCGATCCGTATCGCTTAAAACCAGCGCTTTTTGAGTTTCTTCAAGTGCGATCGCCTCAAATTTTCCACCAACTGCCGCAACTGACTCAAATTTCCCGCTTCGCCGCCATACTTCCAGCGCACGTAAGCTTGCGAAACTTCATCAATCACCTCAGCTTCATCAGTTGCATGATTCCCCCGCATTGCCTCAGCATACTCCAAAGGCGTTTGAGCGCGAGGTTTCACAAATCCCCTACTCGCCAAATCCTTCAGCATTTCCTGATAAACCCCCTCCACCGGTGGCAACTTCGCCAGCCAGCGGCGGTGGCGCCACTTGCGCCACAGTTGCCAAATTAACCAGCCAATAAAGCCAAAGCCGATCGCAGCAATCAAGCCAGTAAATAACCCCACCCAACCCTTAGCAAACTGTCCCACAAACCAGCCCACAATCAAAGTTATCCAGCCAATTACAAAACCTATGACTGAATCCAGCCCGCTTCTGAGAGGAGTCGGTAGCCAACCCGCGATCCACTTCCAAAACGATTCGATCGCACTAAAAGTCTGGTTGTCTTCCACCGAAGCCGGAATCAGCGGATAACCGGGAATCGGATTAAAACCAAACCAGCCGTTATTGGGAAAATATACCTCCGTCATCAAGAAAGCATCGGTATTTTTCACAACATAGTAACCAGTAAACGGGTTAAATTCCCCCGTATCGAAGCCGCCCGCCAGTCGCGCCGGAATCCCGATCGATCTGAGCATAATTGTCAGTACCGTCGAAAAGTGGTCTGGATATCCACCTGTAACTTTTTTGCCATCTTGGGTATTTTTGTAACCAAACAGAAAAGCCTCGACTAAATCTTCACCTTCTTCTAAGTAAGGCAAAGCTTTTTCTATTTTGTAATTCGGATTTTGCTTTAAATATTGAGCCAAATACAAAGCTTTTTCGTAGGGAGAATCAATCGGTCTGTCCGACTGAGATACTCTAGTTCTTGCCAAGATTTCTTCTGTTTTTTCTCGCACTTTCTGGGCAATTTTCGGCGGCACATCCAAATAGAAGTTGCGAATATTTTTCGGGTAATTAGTACCAGTTTTCCCCAACAAAGAACGATCGCGAAAAGGCACATTAGAAATCACCGTATAAGTCACACCCTCTCCCAATTCCGCAGGCGATCGCAAACCCCCCTCCGCATCAACGGCAACCTCTGGACTCGGAAAATAAAGCTCCTTCGGCTTGTTTAAAGCCGGAATCAAATTCGGCAATGGAGCAACAATAGTATAACTTTGAATCACCTCTTGAGTCCGAGGCGCATTGGGAAAAGGATTGAGATAAAATTGATAAGACCAGCTAGGTCTAGTAACCTTTTGAGCTTGTTCGTTGCGAGAAATTTCCCAACCCTGACCAGTGTATTTGTCAAAGCCTAATACCCGCCAAAAACCCGCAGCCTGCGATCGCACCCGCATCACCACTTGAGGTTTCATTTCCCCCCGCAAATTTTGATTAATGCGCTGGTTGAAACCATAATAAAAAGTAGAGTCTACCTCTCCTGGCCCAGAGTCTGGGTTTCTCCCCCTTCCTCCGCCAGTCCCTTTTTCATTTCCCCCTCTAACATACCCCGGATTCAGAATGCTGCGCGAGTCAAACTCCCCCTGATATTCCATAGGAGCACTCACCGGAAAAGTCCGTAACTGATAGCCAGGGAGGCGTGGCAAAAACGCAAAAATAGTCAGCCCCAACCCGACAGTTATCAGCAGCAGCCAAGCAAAATTCTTTGGGGATAAAGTAGCAGCAAATAGCGACAGGCTATCATTTTTTCCTTTACCTTGTGCTTTTTCGCCAATGGCTTCTGGCTTCACAAATCCCAAGCGCGATCGATAATCCAACACCAAAGTCGGAAGCGCTAAAGCCAAAAACACCAACAACAGCGGCCCAAAAGTCAAGGTTTGGCTGAGAGTCGCTGCTACCCCTAACAAAATTAGCCCGATTACCATCGAATAGCCTAAATCCTTGCGGCGAGGCAAATCGAAACTGTGGAGCACTTGAAGTTGGATTAACAGTTGCGCCAAAACTAACCGCGTATCATTCAATTCTCCCACCAAGCGGCTAAAAAAAGCGAACAGCGCCACCAGCATTCCAATAGCTATGCAGAACTTAGCAGCTACATTGCGATCGCGGCGGCGGTACCAACTCCAAGTTGCTCCCACAATACTAACAGGCACAGCCCACAGGTTCTGGGCTTCTTCAGCAGCAACGTCAGTAGCTACAATTCCCACAATTACCAACAACTGAACTAGGATTCGCAGCAGTAAAGAATCCTCAATCACCGGCGGAGGCATCGCCTCAATCTGCTCCCACAGCTTACCCAAAACAGGTATATTTCGCAGGTTATCAGTTGTCATGTGCACCCATCCAACTATTTTAGATTTTAGATTTTAGATTTTAGATTGAATTCACAGATAAATCTGGCTTTTACCTAATATCTAAATCTTATTTCTGTGTCATTAGATTTTAGATTTTAGATTGAATCCACCGATAAATCTGGCTTTTACCTAATATCTAAATCTTATTTCCCTGTCATTAGATTTTAGATGGAATCCACAGATTAACTTCACAGATGAATCTGGGGGCTTGAACTAATATCTAATTTTTTTGGCTTTCCACGACAGAAGTCGAGGAATTGCATTTGTTTTTGTGTGAGGTCAAACCAGCGAGTAAAAACCTAAATTATTTACTCTAATTACACCTTTCTAGTTGCTATCTTGTCCTGCCCAAATTGGACGAATAGCAAACATCAAAGGTCTGGTCTCGAAGTTTTGAAATCGAACTTCTAGAGCATAAGTCTTGTTCGGTTGTGGGTCAAACAACTCCACACTTAAATGCCCGGAATTCGGACGATGTGCAGTTGCTTCGGCATCTCCTCCCTTGAGTTCCAAACTTCCTGCCCCCGGAAATTGGCACTCAACTCTTAAACACGGCATTGGCTGTTCTCTGTTGCGGTTCGACAGGTATTGAGCCTCCAGAGTCAGCGAACCCAAACCAGTCAGCCACTCCCGCGAAACAGGCGGCTGATTCACAGGACAATCCAAAGTTAGAGAATCAAGGATTTCCCTGGCTGCCAACAGCGACAGCACCATTTGTTGATCGGTACTCGCTGCTTCGTAATTCGGGAAATCTTCTAAATCTAGAAGTCCCCGCAAAGAACCTCGGAGCACTAAACTAGCTAATTCGTTGAGTTCCTGAGACTGGCCGGGAAATAAGCCATCTACAGCGCGAACTAACTTTGAGCCTTCCCGCAGCGACGACATTACCAGTTCCTGACAAGGTTCTAGCAGTTGAGCAAAAACCTTTTGGGCGATCGGAATTGGCAGGCGACCCCACCTGATATTTTGTAGTTGGGGAGTCCAGAGGTGTAGGGGGGGAACCCATTGCGGGGCTACATCGTCTGGGTAATCGTGGTCGTAGCTTTTGAATTCTGTTTCCCAGGGGAACAGCGGCGGGTTAGATTCAATTTCGGCTCTAAGCCTTTCTTTTAACAAGGTCTGAAAACGGTCTTGCACGGTCGGTATTTCTCCAATTGTCAGCGGTTGTGCGGGTGCATTGCTGTGCGCCCCCACTTGATAGTCCAGCGGGTCTGGTTCGTCCCATTCCCAGTATTCCACCCCGGAATTGTCTTCTGTGTCGCCCCACTCTTCTGAGCGAGGGGATGGATTGAGGTTTTCCTCATCTTCGCTAGAGGCATTCGCGATCGGCGCCTGCAATATCCAGTCTAAAAAATGGCGATCGAAAGCCTCTGCATCCCTGTTCGTTTCGTTATTCATCAGTAGATGCCCCTTCTCCGGAATCTGAACGATTTCGCAATTCCCAGGCAAGTTCCAGCAATTTAAACCACCGTTTCTGTACCTGGGCTACCGTGCTGCCGAGGCTTTGCGCGATCGCTGACTCTGACAGACCTTGTTGTTTCAACTTTAGCAAACGCTGTCCTTCTGGGCCAATTTGCTCACCAAAATCCTGCCACTGGGAAGGCAGCAAACCCAGATTTCGATCTAAGTCTGCTTCCAGCCACTGGTGAACGAGTTCCCAGCGGTGCGACATGGCGAACCTGAGCAAATGGTACTTGAAGCGCTGCTGCAAATAGTCTCTTTGGCGAGGAGTTATGCCCAGAAGCGACTCTATTTCATTAGTCGGCAAGTCTTGCAAGCGCAGCACGAAGTAATCGGCGCAGTCTTGTTGGTTGCGCTCTTTCAAGTAAGCTACTAATTCGTCAATCACGTTTTGCCGCAGAGATTCTGACTCGTCGCCTAGCGGACGAATTGCCACCGAACCCTGTCCCGCCATCGCTTCCCGCACCGAGTGCACCGAGGTGTCGTTCCAAGTTTGATCGGAATCTGAAGCCCCTCCGTCGGCGGCTTGTTCCATATCTACGGAGGTTTCTTTGGGCTGCTGCTGGGAAAAGGTTTGGGCCCGTAAAATAATTAGTTGCTGGCTGCGGTTCCGAGGTAAAGGAATGCGCCGCTTGCCGAAGCGCTCTACAAAGGCCATGTACTCTGCTAGTTCTAAGCGAGTGCGGGGACTGTAGGTGGGTGGTAGTTGGGTTTCGCGCCGGAATGCCTTTAAAGCTTCGAGATAAAATCCTTGCAAAAAATCTTTGATCAGTTCTACTCGCGCCTGATAGCTAGACTGCACCTGCGGAGGAGTGATGTAGCGATAGACGATCGCGCTGAGGGTACTGTGCAATTCTACTCGCCCGGGCCCGGAGCCTAAATTGTAATAGTGGAGGCATTGTTGCAAGCGGTGCTGAGCGAGGCTCTGGGCTGAACCTTCTATATCTCCGGAGGCTTGAATCCGCTGGCTTTCAGTGCATATCCTGTTGACTTCTGCTGCGAGTCGCCCTGCTACATCTTGGCAGTTCTGCTCAGACGCGCGAGTGGACTTTTTGAGTTCGTCTAACAGCAGTTGAAATATGGTTTCCACGCTCTGGCAGATTTCCCGCATGATGGTTTACAGCTAACAATGAAAGTAGCACAGTTAGTAAAAGTATGGATAAATATTTCCTACCGCTACTTTACCCCGTATTCCCCAGATAAGACAAACTGCAATGCCCTCTATCTCCTCCTTCGCGCAAACACAGAGGACTGCTTTTTTTTATCTGTCTTGGACGCGCCATCCGCCAAAAACTAGGTTTCAAGAGTTGGCACTACAACGATGCTTCATCAGAGTGTCGGGTTTGACAAAGCCTTCATGCGGGCCGACAACGCCACACTGCCGTTGATACCTTCGGCTTAGTGCTGTGGGGGTCACAGCAGCAAGTGTACCTGAAGGTGAAGCGAACAGACAGCTTATGCCGGTGGTCTACTAGATGGGACAAAGGGTATCATGGCTGTATTTGTTTGTTAGAGTCGATCACGGTGACAGCGGTCAACGGTTTCTCCAATCGGTGATGGATAGCTTGGGATGGATTATTCAGGTGGTTGTACGATCGCAACACCCAAGGCTTTGTTTTACTGAAAAAAAGAGCCTGGGTTGAACAAACTTTTGCTTGGCTCAATTTAGTATCGAGGGTTGAGCAAGGATGAGCAGCGATTACCGGCTGCCTCACAGCTCATGATATACATCTCCGTGATTCGGTTTATCGCTATTTAACAAACCCAAGATTATCTGTGTTCATGTAAGCCGATTTGAACACTAGACCTCTTGCAAAAAAAATATGTGTTATCCTTAAAAGTTTGCTCAAATTTAGGTCAAACTTTGAATTATTGGGTT
>NZ_JAUBSB010000111.1:0-8617 GCF_036702135.1 Microcoleus sp. LAD1_D3
TTATCACCAGCGACCGTTGCCGTTGGTGAGTGCAGTGACGATCGCGATTTAATAGCTGTTTAGTCTAAACTCCAGTACTACGATCACCCAACTCTACTGCAACGCACAAACTAACCCTAATCCAATAGAGATCGCCCTTCATAAAAACTTACTCTGCTTCCCCAATCAACGTAAATGCCGCCCAATCTCGCGGATTGGAATGGTTTGGGTTTTTCATCGTGGTTAACATTGCCTGTCGCAATGCCTGTGCTTTATTCGGGTTTTGCTGAAGATTTTGATAAAATGCCTGCATTAATTCGGCTGTAGGCGCATCGGGAACCGCCCATAAAGAAACAATTACACTCGGTACTCCTGCTGAAATCAAAGCACGCGATAAACCAATCACCCCATCCCCAGTAATTCTGCCTTCTCCAGTGTTGCAGGCACTCAAAACAACTAAGTTTGCTTGCAGTTTCATGTCGAAAATCTCTGCTGCGGTCAATAAGCCGTCATCCCTACCAGAAGGAGCCAGGGCGATCGCACTTGACAATCCGTTCAGGTTATCGAGCAATCCATGCGTTGCCAGGTGAATAATTGATGCTTGAGGCATTTTTTGGACGATCGCAGCTTTTGTCCCTTGTGCGCCTAAGATCGCTTGAGTATTGAGCAGAGGGGCGATCGCTCGCGCTTCAGCTTCAGCCCCAGGTAGAGGAGACAATTGCTGCTTAGGTTCTCCCACAGAGAGAGACACACTCGGCATCGTGGGATTGCCCAAGACTAGAGCCCTGCCGTTGTTGGCTGGCTTCTGTACTAACTTCTGCAGTTGCTGTCGAGTCAAATCCAATACTTGAATCGAAGGGGCAGTCCGAATCGTGTGTTTCTGGATTAAGTAAGTACCGTTAGGATCTTGGAGTGCAGGGAAGGGTACCTGGAACAGGGAACCTTGGGGAATGAAAATGACATGGGCATTGGGATCTTTGGGGAGGAGGCTGGCAATGGGATCGATCAGCAGTTGATGCAGGGTGGGTAAGTCGGTTGGGCATTCGGTCAAGCCCGTGCTGCTGCGACTGCGGATATCAAAGGATTCTTGTGTGCAAATGACTGGGTTGGCTAGGGAGACTTTGTGCTTTTGCCAGAGGGGTTTGAGATCTACCTGGCGGAAGGTGATTTCGCCCGTCGGTTGAATCACCCAGATGTAAAGCGCGGATTCTCGCGTTTCTTGTTTGCCCTGAATCTGGAAGCGGTCGTAGATGATGGAATACTGCACCAAAGTGGCGTTCTGTGCTTTGGCGATTTGGCGAATTTGCTCCTGGTTCGGAGAAGTGGCGATCGCCGGATTGGTAGAACCTGACGATAAGCGTTCTGTCAGCAGATCGACAAAGGCACGGGCGCGTCCCCGTTCGGCAATTTCTAAAGCGGCGATCGGGTTATTTTGAGCCACCCGGACTTGTTGTAAAGTCAGATAAGTGCCAGCTTGTCCTTCAAAGATGGAGACTTTATTCGCGTCGTTGGAGCCGAGCATTTGACGCATCGATTCCCAAACTTGAATCGCATCAATCAGCATTTTTTCAGCTTCTGTTGGGTTGCCAGCTTTCAAGAGGGCCAATCCGAGGTTGTTGAGTGCCGTACCTTCTCCGTCGCGGTCTTTAATTTCGCGGGCGATGGCTAAGCGCTGCTGTGTATACTCAATCGTTTTGGCATAGTTGCCCAGATAGATGTAAGCGAGTCCCAAAAGGCCCAGTGTCGCCCCCTCCGCTTGACGGTCTTTAATTTCACGGGCGATCGCTAAGCTCTGCTGTGTATACTCAATGCCTTTGGCATAGTTGCCCAGATCGAGGTAAGCGATTCCCAAATTGGCCAGTGTCCGACCTTCCCCATAACGGTCTTTAATTTCGCGGGCGATGGCGAAATATTGCTGTGCATACTCAATGGCTTTGGCCGAGTTGCCCAGAGATCCGTAAGCTGCTCCCAGATTGCTCAGCGCCACACCTTCACCTTGGCGGTCTTTAATTTCGCGGGCGATGGCTAAAAATTGCTGTGCATACTCAATCGTTTTGGCATAGTTGCCCAGGGATCTGTAAGCGGCTCCCAAATGGGCCAGTGCTGCACCTTCCCCTTGGCGGTCTTTAATTTCGCGGGCAATGGCTAAAAATTGCTGTGCATACTCAATCGTTTTGGCATAGTTGCCCAGATAGATGTAAGCGACTGCCAAATTGCCCAGTGCTCCACCTTCCCCAGAGCGATCTTTAATTTCGCGGGCGATGGCTAACTGCTGCTGTGTATACTCAATGGCTTTGGCATAATTGCCCAGATAGCGGTAAGCGACTCCCAAGTTGCCCAGTGCTGCACCTTCCCTTTGACGGTCTTTAATTTCGCGGGCGAACGCTAAGCTCTGCTGTGCATACTCAATGGCTTTGGCATAGTTGCCCAGGGCTCCGTAAGCGACTCCCAAATTGCCCAGTGCTGCACCTTCCCCAGAGCGATCTTTAATTTCGCGGGCGATCGCTAACCACTGCTGTGCATACTCAATGGCTTTGGCATAGTTGCCCAGATAGCGGTAAGCGATTCCCAAATTGCCTAGTGCATTCCCTTCCCCAGAGCGATCTTTAATTTCGCGGGCGATCGCTAAACTCTGCTGTGAATACTCGATCGCTTTGGCATAGTTGCCCAGGGCTCTGTAAGCGACTCCCAAATTGCCCAGTGCCCAACTCTCCCCTTGGCGGTTTTTGAGGGCGCGATAAATTTGGAGTGCCTGTTGCCAGGAATTCAGCGCTGCTCTTAATTGGCTAGTCCGATACTGTTGAAGCCCCTGCTGTATCAGCCGATCGCCCTCTGCTTCACTCGCCTCGATCGCCTGAGCACTAGCCTGGAGTGAGAAATGGGGAGGAATGTAAAAGCCAACAGACAAAAGGCAAAGCGCAAGGGGAAAGAGGAAGCCCGATCGCACTTTACGATTACTGGATTTGAGCAGTTTTAGGGAGAAAGGCTGCATGGGATTTTAGGGTTTGGGTTGCGGGAGTTGGCGTTGTTGTTCGATCGCCCTAATTTGTCGCAATCGATCGCTCCATTCCTTCAGCGGTTGGGCTTCCGAATTAGCCAGAGCATCTAGCAATTCCAGCACAGGTGCTTGGTTTTGAGAAGTCTCAGAGCCTTTGCGCGCTTCGGCGATCGCGTCATACCACAGCCCCGACTCCGCATACAGGTCGATCCGCTGTTGGGGAGTTTGCGCGGCTGCAAGTTGAGCCTGCAACGACGCAGCAGGTGCAACGACTTGGATTTCTGCCGCCGCCACCACATTCCGCGAAGAAACATTCCGATCGCACACCAACACCACTTGCCACTTATAGGATTGCCCGATCGACAGTTGGGGCAGATTTGGCGGGAGCGAAAACTGCATAATTCCCGGCTGACTCTGCATCTGGGTTCTGTAGAGTGCTTGTCCCGTAGAGCTGAACAGGCGGAATTGCAGGGGATGAGAAGTGCGATCGGGTACAAACCAGGTAAAGGTGGGATGCTGAGAAATCGTCTCTCCCACATGACTAAACGGCACCAAGGCAGTCAATACCGCCGGTGAATTAGCTTCGCAACTGCCGCCGCGAGTGGTATTCGTCCCCGTTTGTTTCGGCGCAGAAGGCTTTTTAGGGGGAGTATATTTTGCCAGCGCTAGAGGAGCGAGAGAGAGCGAAACACTCAGCATTAAACTCGCAATGCCGGCAGAGTAAATGGTTCGACGCTTCAATCCGTGAGTCATCATCGCAATTCCCTCTGTAACTATTTCTACAGTAATCAACAATACACAAACAGAATAGAGAACTGCCCACAAGCTTCGTTTGCGGGAAAGCGCAAAGATATAGCAAGTGTGATATCAATTCCAGTTGGATCGGAATGATTTAACCGCAGAGAACGCAGAGAACACAGAGGAAGAGAAGAGAGAGATGAATAATTCGGATGCTAACTCTGAGGAATCAATCACCAGAACCACCGCCGTTTGGCTGACCAGGTTAATTCGCACACTATCCCCCTCGGTACATTTGGGTAGCGCCGAAATGTTCCCCCTAATTGTTTGGCTAAATTGTTTGCCAACTGCGTTCCTAATCCTGAAGGTTGGAGTTTAGAGTTTAGATATTGAGTTGTCTCCCTGTCACAGTTCGTTTCACCGGAACTCAGCGCTTCTGCGTCAGACGGGTTCTCCTTGCCATTATCCGCCACCCGAATCACCTGCCGATCGCTTTCTTGAGTGCAAATTACGGTCAAGCGAGTGGCATCGATCGCGTGTTTCCCCACATTGCAGAGCGCTTCTTCCAGAAAGCGGCAGAGTCCTCGCTTGTGTTCCAACCGCAGATGCGAGGTGTTCAAGGCATCGAACTGCACAATTTTGAATTTGAGCGTTTTGAGGTAAGGCAGTTCTTGTTCTAGCGTGTTGCAATAGACCTTGTAGAGCAATTCATGCAGTGGAGCCTGCAGGGCCAATTCGATCGCGCTTCCCATGCGAAGGTGCGGTTCATCCGCGATCGCATCTCGCTGCACCGATCCGTAAACTGCCCGTAATTCTTCATTCAGGCGTTGCAACTCCGGTAGAAATGGCGGCGGTGTTGCTTGTTCTTGAGCGTTTCTCAAAATCGCCACCAATGTTTGTAAAGGCCCGCTATGAATCGCGTTAAAGGTCTGTTCGATCGCAAATTGACGTTCCTCTAACCGCAGTCGGAGTTCCTGTTCGTGGCGATAAAATAACGCTGCCATCAAGCCAGCCCCATTCAACACCAGCACCAACAACACAGGTACGATCGGCACCCACCACCCCAACAGAATTAACCCGTAACATATCCCGATCGGGCTGATACTGGCGATTAAGAGCCCCAACAAAATTTTCCAGGGCGATCGCAGAAATCGCCCCAAACTCATCCCCAAGAGTCCCCAGACCCCAATCCAGAGCATTTCCCAGCCATCCGCCCAAACCCGAAGCAACGATCGGCGATCGAGCACCGCGCTCAGGATCTGGCTGGTGGCGTGGGCCTGCATTTCGACTCCGTAAATCCGTCCGGGATTGATGCCTGCGATCGCACCTGAACTTGCCAAATCCTTCGCACTAAAAGACATGATCCCAATCAACACAATTTTGCCTCGAATCCAATCCGGGTTGACCTGTCCCGATTTGATTTGCGAGAGAGAAAGCACGCGAAACGGCATTGTCCCGCTGCGAACATTCAGCAAAATCTGGTTGCCGCCTGCATACGCCCCCACATATCCGCCAGAGTTTGACTGCACTCTGGTCAATTCAATGCTGCCAAAGCGCTTCGCCTCTGGGTCGCGAATTCCATTACCCAACTCAATTCCTCGGGCTGCTAAATAGCGTTCTGCCAGCCGGATCGCCAACGAAAAACGGTATTCCTGCTGGGGATTGTGAGCGCCCAATAAACTGCGGCGCTGGTAGCCATCCGCATCGAGAACGGCATCTGCAAAGCCAACCTGTTCCGATGGCAGCGCGGGCGGAGGTGCGACGGTAAAGCCACTGCGATCGGGCAGGGCAATCTCCACTCCGATCACATTCTTGCTGCTGCGAAACACCGATGTTAGTTCGGCATGACCAGGTTCAACCGGAATATCGCGGACAATATCCAGCCCGATCGCGATCGGTTGATAGGCCTGCAACCGTTTAAGCAAATCGGCAATTTCGCGATCGGGAATCGGATAAGTTCTAGCGCGTCGAATATCTTCCTCGGTGATACTGACGATGACAATCCTTTCATCCATTGGCTCAGGGGGACGCAGCCGCAGAAATCGATCGAGCGTCACCAACTCCAAAAACTGAAGCGCACCCGTCAATCGAGCGATCGTCACAGCGACAATCACCATCACCCCTGGAAGCCCTTCTCGTCCCCAAGTCGTGACACCCGCTTTCACTGCTTGCCATCGATCGCGCTTCACTAATCAATCAATCCTTCTTCCCTAGCTCGCACTTCCGTTTGAATCCGCAGATTCTTATCATCTTCAGGATACACCTCTAGCACATCTCGAATCTTAGTCCAGTAATACTGCACGGTGCGTTCAGAAACATTCATCCGTTTGGCGATCGCAGTATCCTGTAAGCTCTCGTGAAAAGCAAATTGCAACACCTGCATCCAGGCGGGTTTGAGTTGCAGCCCATTGCGGATCTCTCTGGGTGTATAAATCCGCTCGTGCAGCGCCCAATCAACCATTGCCAGCAAGTCTTTCATCGGCTGGCTCTTATCGACAACTGTGAAGCCGCCCATGTGATTGTCGATCGACGGTTTCAGCCAAACTAAAGTCCGAACATGGGCACTCTGCACCACAATATTCAGACTCGGATACTGCTCCATCAACGTTTTGAGGAGTTGAAGCCCTGAATTCGCTTGCGCGGTTTCGCCGATCGTCTCTGGCATCACCAGATCCACAATCACCAAATCCGGGGTCGTCTGCGCTATTTGCTGAAGGGCTGCCTGAGCCGTCGGAGCCGTCAGAATGTCTGCCTCTGGATATTCTTGCTTCAGAATGTTAAGCGTGCCACCTAACACCATCGCATGGTCATCCACAACTAAAAATGTTCGTTTCTCCGGTTGAGGTAAAGTCTGGGGCATAGTTGATTCGTTGCCACACAACATCGTCTGTTTAGGTAATCCGTCAACCCATTTTAGATTTGGGATTTACGATTTTCGATTTGTGACCTAGTTGAAACTAGGAGCTTTAAACCGCTGAAATTCTCATTCAAAATCCCAAATCCCAATCTAAAATCGTCTCGGTCATCTTCTTACAATAGAGGAATTACCTGGCTTCCGTCCTGCATCTGTCCGCAAACTGGGGTTGTGGATGTCCGCAACGAGAATTGCGCTAAAGCGCAGTTCTATTATAATCTAGGTGTCGAAGCAGGAAAAAGGATAATTTTATGGCAGCGGAAGGTTCGTATCAAGCAAGCACGTACAATCTGGAACTTGACGCAGAAATTCAGCGGTTAAAAGGTCAAGTTCTCCTCAGTTGGGAAAAGGAAGCGCGCACTTTAAAGTGGTTCGGTTTAGCCGACGGGATGAATGTTTTGGAAGCGGGTAGCGGGCCGGGATTTTTCACCGAAAAACTGTTAGAATTGCTGCCAAACAGTTCGGTAACAGCGGTAGAAATTGACCCGGTACAGCACGAAAAAGCAGTAGAATATTTACAGGACAAAGGCGGCGACCGAGTAGAGCGCATCCAAGCATCGGTTGCGGATACTGGTTTGGCGGCTAACACTTTCGATTTTGCGATCGCCCGTTTGCTGTTCGTTCACCTCCCAGATCCCGTCGCAGCAGCTAGAGAAATATTCCGCATCTTGAAACCGGGCGGCAAACTGGTGATTATTGATAACGATGCGGATCTGTTTTGGCTGACAAATCCGCCTTGGTCAGTCGAGATTGTCCGGGAGAAATTCAAGCAGGTGATAGCATCGCGGGGCGGCAATTTATGCGTTGGGCGAAATCTGTGCCGCATTCTCAAAGAAGCTGGGTTTGTTAGCGTTGATTTAGAAGCCGTTGTCAGCCACAGCGATATCATGGGAATTGAGGCGTTTCAACCTTTGCTTGACTCCGGGCCCATTTTGCAAATGGTCAAACAGGGGGTAATTTCAGAGTCGGAAATAGAAAGCTATCTGGTTTCGCGGGATAAGTTTTTAGCTGCGGGCGATCGATCGATGATGAGTTTTTGGTTGATGGCTTGCGGGGAAAAAAGCAATAAAATTTAGACAGATATTTCACACAACATTGATGTCCCATCGCAGCACAACCTCTAGCAGTCTTGCTACATTCCCAGCTAACAAAACAAACTTATCTAACAGTAAAATAGGGAAAACTTCAGAATAAATTATCCCCTCAGCGTTAGGTTAAAGCTGCACCTCTAGCTCTAGAATGGTATCATACAAAAATCACCGATCGTGCAACCGGACTTGAGCTAATTCATCTGCGTTAATCTGTGTTTATCTGCCCTCATCTGCGGTAAAAAAAAGATAAATTTTGAACCGCAGATGACAATAGATTGACGCAGATTTACGCAGATGAAGACAAGAGAGATAGGAATAATTCCGATTCTAAAAGATTTAATATCAAAGTTATAAATTTTCATATTTCTGAGCTTAATAACTTTACACCTACAAGTCTAACCAATCGTTGGAGCCGATCGGGCAAAGGTTGTTTGTGAGAGCCAATGGTTGTCTGTCACGTTTTAGCTTAACCAATCAAGTCGTTAGCGAAGCCCTCATAGACGATCGCACTTTTTACCAACTCCTCAGCATTCAACCCACTTGCCGAATTCCATTAAGAAACTCTGTCCTTGCCTCAATCCTTGAAGGCATTAAAATGCAACGCACCAGCAATTCTAAATCCAATTCCGGCAGCAACTCACTTCTTGAAGCTTGCTCATAATTATCCTCCCGCAACCCATACACAGCCAACTGATTATTTTCCCAAAACCAGACTTCAGGAATGCGAAGTCGCAGATATTTAGCTAGTTTATTTGTGCTACCGCTAGTCATCGTTACTTCCACGGCTAAAGCGGGATGCTCTTTTCTTGAACCTATATAATAACAATACTCCGGACAGTTTTTAAAGAGGGATGCGACGCCTACGGCAAGCAACGCTTACGCAATAAATCACAGAAG
>NZ_JAUBSB010000112.1:0-8398 GCF_036702135.1 Microcoleus sp. LAD1_D3
AAATTGAAAATTTTATAGACCTTCCTGAAATGCAAGACCCTGAAAAACTGGCTGCTATGGTACTCCTCAGAGAATGTTTACCTCCCTCTTACTTTTTAGGGTCTAGATTGCTGTTCATACTAGGCATAAAAATGATTGAGCTATCGCTCACCTATGGGAACAATCCTCACTCTTCAGTTGGGTATATATATTATTCGTTAACACTTGCCTTTGTAGCGCAAGATTTTGAAACCGCCTATAAATTTGGAAGTTTAGCCTTGAGATTGAACGACGACAAGTATCAAATTAAGCCTTATGAAGCATTAATTTTGAATATGTGGGGAGGACATACTTCCCATTACACAGAACATCTCGATCGCTCTAGAGAGCATTTAATGAGAGGTTATTATAGCGGGGTAGAAAACGGTGCTTATCAATGGGCAGGATATTGTGCAGTCAACTATTTGTTTATGTGTTTTTGGGGGATTGATTCGTTAAAAGAAGTATCAGAAAAAATTGATAAAATTACACCCGGATTGAAAAAAGTCGATCCAAACATGGTGCAATATTATTATGCGATTAAAGCAACCATTTATAATTTGATTGAACCCGTTGAGGATTGGAGCGTTCTTGATGAATCTATATGGCCAAATGCCAAAGAGCTCCTTAATTCTTGCCTTGAAAAAAACGATTTACCTACGCTATTTTTAGAAATAGTCTGTAAATTGTCTTTAGCCAACTGGTATTCAGATTCCGAGAAAGCGATAGACTACGCTAACTCTGCCGAAAAATATTTGATAGGCGTGACGGGGCTTTTTATTAATTCGGCTTTCCATTTTCATCAATGTCTAGCCTTATCAGTTGGGTATGACTATGCTGATGGTGAAAAACAGGCACAGTACGTGGAGAAGATTAAATCGAATCTTGAGAAATTCAAACTCTGGAGTAAACATTGTCCGAGTACCTACCTTCATCAACGTCTGCTAATCGAAGCTGAGTTGGCGCGAATTACAGGCAATGTTCTGGAAGCGCAGGATTTGTATGACCAAGCGATCGAGTCAGCCCGAGAAAATAAATTTTTGCAGAATGAAGCGCTAGCGTCGGAACTAGCAGCTAAGTTTTGGTTAGGTAAAGGTAAAGAGAAGATTGCTAAAGTCTACATGAGTGAAGCCCACTATGGCTACCAATGCTGGGGCGCTAAACGCAAGGTGGAAGATTTGGAGGAAAAATACCCGCAGTTGCTGCCAAAATCATCTGGTGGAAAGAGCATTACTTCCACGGGCAGGGTATCAAGCAGTACCTCAACTAGCACTCAGTCAGGGGCAGCTTTGGATCTAGCCACCGTGATGAAAGCCTCTCAAGCCATTTCCGGCGAAATTGTACTGGATAAATTACTTACCTCCTTGATGAGAATTCTCATGGAAAATGCCGGGGCGCAAGTTGGTTCTCTGATTTTAGAATCTCAGGAAAAATTGCTGATTGAAGCACAAGTATCTGTGGATTCAGAACAAGTCACTGTCTTACAGTCAATCAACATTGAAAATAGCGAACAACTGCCACTAGGTGTCATCCAATATGTTGCAAGAACTCAAGAGGATGTCGTTTTATCTGATGCTACTAACGAAGGAGTTTTTACTCGTGAACCCTATATTGTTAAAAAGCAGCCCAAGTCAGTCTTATGTATTCCTATTATTAATCAAGGCAAACTGATCGGTATTATCTATCTCGAAAATAATCGGACTGCGGGGGCATTTACCCCAGATAGATTGGAAGTTTTAAAAATCTTATGTTCACAAACAGCTATTTCGATTGAAAATGCCACACTCTATCAAAACTTAGAAGATAAAGTTAATGAAAGAACCGCTCAACTAGCTCAAGCTAACGGAGAAATTAGTACCCTGAATCAAAAACTCAAAGCCGAAAATGTCCGCATGAGTGCGGAACTCGATATTGTCAAACAACTGCAACAAATGGTGTTGCCCAAACAGTCAGAATTAGAGGCAATTGAAGGCTTAGAAATAGCTGGGTTCATGGAACCTGCTGACGAAGTTGGCGGCGATTACTATGATGTACTGCAACAGGATGGTCAAGTCAAGATTAGCATTGGCGATGTCACCGGACATGGTTTAGAAAGCGGCGTGTTGATGATTATGGCACAAACGGCAGTCAGGACGCTTCATAAAATGAACGAAACAGATCCGGTGAAGTTTTTGGATATCATAAACCAGACACTTTATGACAATCTTCAGCGCATTAACTCGGCTAAAAACATGACTTTAGCCATCTTAGATTATGCCGGAGGTGTCATGAAATTAAGCGGACAACATGAGGAAGTGATCGTGGTGCGCGCTGATGGAACATTGGAGTGCGTAGACACGATGGATTTAGGCTTTCCCATTGGCTTAGTAGAAGAGATTGCCGACTTTATTACTCAAACAGAAGTGCAGTTGAATCCGGGAGATGTAGTGGTGCTTTATACTGATGGAATTCCTGAAGCTAAAAATATTAATAAAGCGCAGTACGGATTAGAAAGGTTGTGGCAAGTGGTGGTTGAAAATCGTCACCGTTCAGCCGCAGAAATTCGGGAAGCTGTTATTGCTGATGTGCGACAGTATATTGGTGTTCAGAGGGTGTTTGATGATATTACTTTGGTGGTGATGAAGCAGAAATAGAGCATTGGTAACAAGTTAGAAGGAAGTAAGTAAGTCGGTGGAAATATTTACAAGTATGTAACGAAAGATTAAGTAACCTGATTGGAGTTAAATTTAACACGTTCTGTAGTATAGTTTCCTCTTTCTGCTCTAACTTCTACCCCATGAATTACAGCATAAGCCAGCTCTAATTCATCCTCAAACATTTTTCCGGCTAATTCATTTTTTTTGATATGTTGCCACTCCAATTCAATTGGATTCATTTCTGAACAATATTTAGGCAAAAAGAAGATGTATAAACCCTGACTTTCCCACTTCGACCATAATTGTTGAACTTCAAGACATCGGTGTATCGGACCGTTGTCTTGTACTATGACCCTGATTCGTCCCAGAGCCGCCGACTCTTCGGCTTCTTTCTCCATCATCTGAATATAAGATTTTCGCTGGACTCCCCCAATCACCAAACCGTAAACAAAGCTGATTAATGGTTGAAAAAATCCGATAATGCTTAACCTACGACCTCGACGTAAGGTTTGTTCGATCTTTTTTTGTTCACCTCGTTGATAATAAGTATAACCAGGCTCGCTCCAAGCACAAAATCCTGATTCATCTAAATACTTTAAGTCTATTTCTCCCGCCGCCCCCGCTAACTCCAACATATCTAGGTCTGTCTGCTTGATTTTTTGTACTACGGGGTCTTGTTTACCTTTATGACTTTTTCTAAGCGAATTTCCAAATGATCCCCTTTTTTTTTAGTACCCGTCTTAACCTGTCGGAACCTAGATGTATATTACGCTCTCTCTCTAATTTTTGAGCTAATTGGGAACTGTTATATGTACGTGGTTCTTCCTTTAGGCATTTTTCTAAAAATACGATGTCTTCTTCACTCCATCGAGGTTTTCTGCCTCGACCTGGCAATTCCCAAAGCCCTTCCATACCTAGCTTTTTCCATTTATGTAAGACCTCTCTCACTGTTTGTGGAGTCCAATTAAAATGAACAGCTATTTTTTCCACGTACCACCCATCTGCATTTAGTCTGATTACAGAAGCTCTGTCTTTGACTTTCTGCGGTACATCCTCAGTTCTAAGTTTTAATAGGGTTTGATCTTGTGAAGGAGTCAAAAATATTCTTAAACGAGCGCCCATATCTGAGTTACCTCGGTAGATATATATTCATGTTTACATATTTTTACATAGTTTGGTTTTTTTGTACCTCCCTACTTAGTTAAGAGTCAAAGAAACAGGAAAAAGAAAGCATGAAGGCGCGGTTTCAACCCGCCGGAATGCAACCTTTGAGAATCCCCTAGACTTTTAGTCAGGGGAGTACGTCAAAAAATACTAGCGCACCGGGCAATGCGTGCAAGCCTATTCTCCCTTGGTATCCTAATTCTTCGCTGCGAGCGATCGCAAAATCTATCGGGAGCATCCCGATTTTGCAAATATACAAAAGTATGATAAAGCGTGCTGTTTTTTGGGAAAACCGACACTTAGCTTCCTCCAAAAATATATTTTAGAGTCAATCAGCCATTTTATAAGAACTGAAGAATAGAGTATCTCAAGAGTTACAATAGTCAATAAATAATTTTGAGGAACTCAACATGACGCCTGACGAACAAGCACGTTTACAAGCTCATACTGCTGAAATCGCCAAAATTTTATACAGAAACACTCCCCGCGAGGCATTAAAAAGCCTGGAAACAATAGAGGGACACTTGAGAAAACAATGGATAGAGATAGTGGGACCCGAAGTTGCTTTTTTATCAAAGAAACCACGGGAACAGACAAAGGACGTCCCGAACAGTAAAAAGTTGTGTGGGTGAATTAAAAATTACCGAAAAACAAGCAGAAAAATTAAATCTCAAAAAATCGACTCGTTTGGCCCCTTTTTTTGAGAAATGCTGTCTGCGACAAGTAGCTTTGTTATCCTATTCCAAGGCATCTCAAGAAATTGAGGTACAGACAGGAGTCAAGATAGGTCATACGAGTTTACATAGATTGGTAGAAAACCAAGATTGGGTTGAACCAGTAGCATACACCCCCATTAAAGAAACCAGTGTGGATGGAGGGAAAGTGCGTGTGAGAGGACTAAAAGGGGAAGGTTCTCACTGGCTCGATTATAAAGCAGTTAGTCTTCATGGCAGCTTTTATGCTGCATATTTTCTGAAAAATGAAGTATTGATTGATTATGTCAATCGTCAGCCGTTAAATTCCCTAGTGACGTGTTTGGGTGATGGACATGACGGAATTTGGAATCTGATCGGTAAATTCAATCCGGATGGTAATCGCCGAGAAATCTTAGACTGGTATCATTTAGTAGAAAATCTTTACAAAGTAGCAGGGTCTAGGAAACGACTGTCTAAAGCCAAAGAATTGTTGTGGCAAGGCCGTATAGATGAAACCATTAAGTTGTTTGAGTTGTGCAGTAGTCGTCAGACTACTAACTTCTGTAAATATCTCACAAAACATCGGAATCGAATTGTCAACTATCAACTCTTATCCAGCCAAAATATTTGTTCTATTGGGTCGGGAGCAGTGGAATCATTAGTCAAACAGATTGATAGAAGATTGAAAATTTTCGGTGCTCAGTGGTGTTGTGAAAATATTAATCAAATGCTCAAACTTAGGTGTGCTTACTTGAATGAATTAATCTAGAATATAGACACCTCTTTTTTATTTTCCTTCCCAACTCCCATACTTTACATACTCGTCTCTCGCCAGTTCGGTTAGCCTGCGGGCGACAACTTTTCCGTTCTATCATGTAGCGCAGGGCGAAAAATTTTGGCTCATATCATACTTTTAACCATTTACAAAACCGGGATGCTCCCAAATCTATCAGAGTTCCACCTACTCCTTTATAAGTAGGAGGATTGGTGATAGCAAGTCGGTTCCAAGGAGCCGTTGCTAGGGCCCTGATATACACCAATCTACGTCTTAATTGAGACTCAATATAGCAGCGTTTTTTTAGGATATCAATTGTCATTAAACCCTGAGTTGTGCCATCGCACTCAATTGCATATAGTTCATCTCCTGGTAAAAATTTAGTTCGATAGCTTTTGCTCACCCAATCCCAGTATTCATCTTCTTCTCCACTACCTCTAAGGATTGGTTCCCAGAGAGTAGCGGCATCTTCTAAATGCTTTTGGGTAACAGATGTCAGGATGGCGTCAACCACCTGCATATCTCGAACTCGAAGAAGCTGGATGGGGCGATTCAATTGCAACACCTAACTCGATAACTAGATTATAGCCTAATACAGTTTTTAACGTTGATAAATTTATGTATGACTGGGTGATTTACACCTGGAATCAACTGAATAGTAAGGGTTATGGAAACAACGTTTGGGATGACTACCGCGCCCTTGATAGCTACAGGCATACAGCTATGGGTAATACCTGGATGCAGTACAGAAGAGAAACTACAAAACAACTTTTATAGAGCTGCCCCCTCCATTTGGAGGGGGTAATTTTTACTGAACGAAATCGCTCACAGGGATGAAGTTGCCAAAACTAGATGCGATTTAAGTTAAAACTATTCACCACATAAACTAAGAAAAACCATGCACAATTCATCGATCGAACCTAATTCCGGCTATAACAACTCCGGTTACGAATCGCAACCCGATTTGACTGTCGGTTACTCATCACCTAGGGAAGTTCGTCAAGGTAATTTTGACGACGCTTACCAAGAAAATGTTTATGATTTGTCCAACTTAGCAGATACTCCTTGGACAGATTCAGCAGTCCGGTCGAATCCACAGTTGGAACTGGAGCTTGATTAAAGAAAAAAGCGAAGATTGAGAAATGCAGTCCTGGACGCATCAACTCAGAAAAAATAGAGCAGCTTTCTTTTTCGCGATTTTAGTTAACATCCAGAGGATTTCCATGAACAGTCCCAAGCCGTTAAAAAAATCAAGCCAGATAGGCTCTGCCTTAATAGCTGCCAGTACACTCTGCCTAATTTTTGCTTTCATCTGCATTACTTTCTTAAGCTTTCCATCAATTGCTAGCGCTAGTTCCTTACCTACTAAAATTTGGGAAAAAGAACAATCAAGAGTTTTGCTGCCAGATTGGAGCCAGATTACTTTCAATTCCCTGCCAGCCGTTGCTAGTTCTGGAAGTTCTGGCGGTCGAAGCTGGCAAGCTGGCACTTCTGTTGACAACATCTTGAAGCTGGGGGACATTAACGATGTAAAACCTAAAATTCTTTCTTTGCAAGCAATTGAACAATTGGCACTAGGCGATACCAATTTAGAGAATATCAGCTTGTCAGCATTTCCCTTAGCTGGTAAGCAAACTGTCGGTCACTTGGCTGAAATTGTTCCAAATCTTAGCCAATTTCAATTGAGCGATGTTCCTCCAATTGCTTCTTTATCTTCTCAAATAGCCGGAGTGAACTCTAACATCAGCCAATTGCCAATTGCTCAAGCTGTAAAACAAGTACCGCAACTAGCACAGGCAAAACTTAACCAAATTGATCTATCTGAGTTTGCGCTCGCCCAAATTCCCAATCTTAATAGCGTAAATTTAGAACAGTTCTCTGGCTGGTCAGAGGAACTCATCAGCAATATTCCGCTCCTGAGTCAAGTCCCGCTTTCTAATTTTCCGGTTCCTATTGCGTCTATTGGCAGCACAATCATGCGAATTGACATGATTTACAGTCGGTACGAGAGCAAGCGCAATAACACAATTTCTGGTTCTGATGTAGAAGGATTTGCGGTAGCCTGCGAGAAAGATTGCGCTTATATCGAACTCGACGACATGGAAAACGCCGGTCGCCGCGCCACAGGGCCGCTAGAAGGCAAGCAGTGGATTAGCGGCAAATACCAGGAAGTGCGAGGCGGTTCTGGCTGTTTGAGCGGTTGGGAACCGACGGGCCGGCATCCTTTTGGGGAAGTGTTTAAAGTAGTGGTAATGGAACTGTCAGAAACCAGCGATACTGTTGACACGGCTCTGTACTTCAGGTTTAGTTTGCCCTGCGGCAAATCGCCTTACATTATTGGTCCGGTTCCGTTTCTCAGTTACAGCGTTAATTCGCCTATGTTTGTCGGTCGATTGGAGGGCGGTTCTTCTAACAGTATTTCGCGTTCAAAAGGCGTCGCATCTGAAACAAAACCTTCAAAGCCGCTGAGTTCAAATCAAACTAAAGAAAACCCTTTACCAACTCAGCCTCTACCTGAATCAAAGCGAGAGTGCGCGCGCCCCGCAACTTACGTTAACGGTGTGGATGTAGCTTCATTAGGGGAGGCGTTAGCAAAGCTTTCCGAAGGAATCGCCAATTTGGAAAATGCAGCCAGTGGCGATTACGAAGCTATTGGCGAGAGGGTTTGTACCGAAGGATCTCGCAACTGCGGGCGGGCGTTCGGTCGCTATCAGTTGATGAGTTACCGGCAAGAGGTGCAGCGTGCTGTCAGCTCAATTCCAGGGGGGGCTAACTTTATCCTGAACGTCAACAAAGGCCAAAAACCTACAAGAGAGGAACTCTTCCAATATTTTCCTCCTGCTGTTCAGGATAAAGTCTTGCAAAATTCTCTAGCTGAAAATTTAGTCAGCAGCCAACAGGAAATTGACCCTAAAACTGGGCAGGTGTTCAAGGGCGATCGCTTAATTGAGCGAGTAGCACAGAAACACTTTGGGGGTTCGGGCAGTAAAATTGATGCCAGCTATTCCAACATTTTAGGTGGCTACTCTCTCACAATACTCCGGACAGTTTTTAAGCAGCCAAAGTACCATAATACAAGACAGAAGGAAGATTAGGATGGTTTAAAATCA
>NZ_JAUBSB010000113.1:0-8397 GCF_036702135.1 Microcoleus sp. LAD1_D3
ATAATTATGAGTTAGCTCTAGGGGGATTAAATTGAAAACCTTCTATTATAGCATAGATTTTTTTTGCAAGAGGTCTAGTATAAATTCCTGAAGGAACAATCATCCCCATGCGTCCCCGTGATGTAGCAAAACAAGAGACAGTTCTAAAAACATCTTGTAAGTATTAATATCCGCTGAGCCTTGATGCTGGAACGGGTGGCGGGGTTCAGCATAACCCTGACGCTTCCGGCGCTCCCTGCGCCAAACTTCGTGCAAATCTCGATTTTCCTTCTTGGACCTAGACAAACTGAAGTTCTCGCCCCCGTCTGCTTCATCTCCAAATGGAAACGCCACATATTTATTCCAATTTGACAGTGCTTTCAGGCGATCGCAATACGCCAACCAATCGCGCTCAATTGCCACATCCTTATTAAAATATTCCAACTGCTTGTTTAACGCTTCCTGCTTCCCGTAGGTGCGATAAAGCGGGTCAACATTAGAGAAAAACTCCATTGAATTTGGCTTTTGAATTTCCCAAGGCGGATTGCCAATAATCCCATCAAATCCCGCATTAGCACTGGCAAATACGTCAGGAAACTCTAACTCCCAGTGGAAAAACTGATATTTCTGGGCTAGCTGCTCAATAATTGTCGCCGTTTCCGGTGGCGGATTGAAAAAGCGTCCCGGTGTCGGGGCAATCTCAATCTCTTCCGCAGGCCAAAACCACACCGCACACCAAGTATCAAACGCCAACCGCAACAGGCGAATCGCTTCACTTCCTTCAATGCGTTCCTGATAGCGCCGTTCCCGTTCTTCCGTTTCAAAAACTGGCAAATCGTGCAATTCTTCAAAAACTGCCTTTGCCTCATCGTGAATTGTATCGGCACTTTGGGGCAGTTCAAACTCCGGCAAAGGCAAGCGCAATTGCTGGCGGCGAATCGGATCGAGTGCTTCAACCAGTCGCTTCAATTCTGCCTTAACGACATCATTCTTGGCATCCTTAATCGCCTGCGTCCACTTGTCCCCCTTCTGCTGCAATTTCCCCTTCAGGTTCACCTCGCGGAAATGATGCACAAAACGGGTGTGATTTTCATCTCCTCCTTTCCGTTCCCACGCCATCGCTGGATAATCCTGAAAGCGATCAAACCAACACCCCACCAGCGAATTGCCGCACTTTAATTTGTGGTCGAGGAAGCTAAACGGCAGCATCCTGTCCATCGTTTCCACCCACAGAGACAGACGCGCCAACTCCACCGCCAAGGGGTCAATATCAACCCCATAAATGCACCGCTCTACAATATACCGCTTGAGTCGCGCTTTCAAACGTTCCTCAAAATCATCCGCATCCGGCAAAACCGGCAGCGTCTCTTCCAGCAGCGAGTTTGTCCCCCCTCCATCTGCCAAACGGCACAAACTTTTATCGCCGTGCGCTTCAATGCGGTTGTGATAGTGCAAACTTTCATAAAGGGCATCGGTCAAAAACCTCAGCGCCGCTACGGGAAACGAACCCGAACCCATCGCCGGATCGCAGACTTTCAGTGCTAAGATTTCCTCTGGTTTTTTAGGCACCTCTCCCTCATAAACCAAAGGTTGCAGCGTGCGCCGCGTCGTCGGAATTGCCAATTGAGGGCGAGTGTAGAACGTCCCGGAACCCTTGCGCGTCCCTCCCCACCGTACCAGAAACCACTCACCCGGCAACACGATCCGAGCAATCAGGCGATCGCCTGCTTTGCTGACCTCTTGCTGGTAGGCTGCTACAGCTTCCGGCTTTTTACTTCTCGGTTTCGCTACCAGCTTCCCCGCTTGAACCGTCCGCATCGCCCACTGACGGGCGCGTTCTCTCAACTGCTGAACTTTATCGACATCTGCTTCCAGTTCCTCCAGTTCAGCTTCTGCCTCAGCTTCCGCTTCAGCTTCCGCCTCAGCTTCTGCCTCAGTTTCTGCCTCAGCTTCCTCCGTCTCCTCTTCCCCCGCCTCGTCGGAGTCTTCCCCCGCCGCCAGTTTTGACGTTTGCTTGAGCTTTTCGACCAAATTCGATAAAGCTGCATCATCCATCCCTTCCAGACGCGCCAGAGGGAGAACCGGTTCGGCGCCCAAATTGAGGAAGATCATTGGGTCATCTTCACCAGCGCGACGCAACTCGAAGTCCAGCAGCCCCTCGTACAGAATGCCGATATACTCCGAGGACAAATCGGAAAAATCCACCGGCGCTTCTACCCAAGTGGTGCTGCGCCCCTGACGCACTTTCACCTTGCTGCGGCACAGCAATTCTAAAATGCGATAAATCACTGCATCCGAAGGCGCGTTTTCCGGGTGCTCGAATGCCGAGAGCGATCGCAATATCGCGTCTTTCGCGTCCGGGTTGCCTGGTGTGAAGAGTCCTCCCCCATATCGCGACACCGGCAGCGCTTCGTGAGAACACCCCCGATCGACCAACTGGAATAAAGCCAGCAACCGAGGCCAAGCGCTGAAGCCATTTCGCAACCGTTCTGTTGCCCGTCCCCCGGCGAGGCGATCGAGCTGTTCGCGCAATCCTTGAATGCCGTAGGAACCGTGATAAATCGGGTTGTTTCGAGGTAGCAAGTCCCGCGCCTCCGCAAACAGAATCACCACGCAGCGCATGATAATGCGGGTGGCAGCTATATAAATGTCCCGATTCCCGACTCCCAACTCCCGACTGCCTAGCCCCGACTCCCGAATCAACAGCTCAACTGCCAATCTAACCCGTTCTCCCAGAACGCCAGACAGTTCGGCTTGACCTTGACGAGATGCGGCGATCGCGGCAATCAGCCGACTGGGGGCATCTACTTTTTCCGGGTGCAGCGAATCGTGTCCCAACAACAAGCGCAGCGCCGCTACCTGCAACCCCGGCTGCCCCTCTTCAAACCACAGGTCAATATCCCACTCGCACCAAGCATCGTAATCGGTCCCGGCGTGAATTAACCGCCACTGGCGACCATTCGTTAATAAAGCAATTTTTTGATTGGCTTTTCGCAACCATTCGATCGCGCGGGAAACGGCACGCCGTCCTTTGCCAATTCCCAACCGCGCCACCACTCTGCTTTCTGCATCTGCCACAAAAACAGGCAGAATTCCCCCCTGCGGATCTAACCAAACGCGACGCGGTTTAATCGATTCTTTAGTAATCGCTTGTTGCGTCCAGCTTCTATCGACCGCACTGCCTTTAATCCACCAGTCTTTCGATAGTTGCAGCACGTCTTCTAAAACAGTATCGAGCAAAGAGGCGATCGCCCCTTCGTCGCCGCTGCGAACTCGATTCACGTCTCGCCGCAACCGATCTTCAACGTGACGTGGCAAGGGCGAAATCTCGTCAGGAAAGAACTCTGCCAGCTTCGACGGCGCAACCAACAGCCCCCCATGTTTTAAAGAAGCCCACCAGGAATAACGGTCTACAGTTTGTAGGGAATTTGCCATCATTTTGCCACCTCCGGCAGGCGAATTTCAACTGTAACGGGGAAAACTCGGGCAGTGCCTCGCAAAGTATAGCGTTTGGGCAAAATTCCTTCCATCACGCGGGTTTGCTCTATTTTCAGAAAATCCAGCAATTCCTGATAGTGGCTGCGTCGCCTTTTCAGTTCATCTTCTAAGTCGCGCAGGCGTTCTTCTTTCGAGCGAGTATCTTCAGGGAATAAAGACAATTGCTGCATATCTTCCAATAGTTTATCCCGCTCTTTCTCGATTTTCTGTAGCGACGTCTCTTTCATCGCCCGTTCCACTTCTGACAAGCGAGACTTAAACCGTTCCTTTTCTTCCTTGAGGGCAATTTCCTTGTTTACCTTGAGTTGAGCTTGCAGGCGTTCAGTTAACTCTTTCTCCAGTTGCCTAGAAATCTCCCTCACCTCAAAGGAAATCTCGTCCCACAAATCGCGCGATCGCTGAATATCTGCTTCGCTGACTGGACGAGATAGGGGGCGATCGTCCGAGGCGGGAACGTGCGGCAGCGGTTCGCTCAACTCTCCATTTTTCACGGGAAATCGCACCGTTCGCACCCAATGGTGGAAAGGTTCCCGTAGTTCATTGACTGCCAATTCTTCTACCGTTAGCAGCAGCAAAGCATCTGCCCCGGCTGGAATTTTCCCATAACGCACCGTCCACCGACTCGCCACTTGATTTTCAACGCTGCCGGGAAATCTCGCCCGCGCAAACATCGCCAGTGCTTGGTGAAAGAGGGGATGTCCCAAGTGCAACAATACCGTATCTTTGGCAGGGCGAAATACGGGACGACCGCTGCGATTTTGGATAAAATGTTGCGGGTCGAAAACAAGGGCTGGCAGCGCCCCTCGCTGACCGCTATCCGTTTCCACCCGCAAATAATCGTCAATCAAAGGTTCCCATTTTGGGGGAATCGGAATTCGCAATCGCAATTTTCCTTGTTCGTCTGGCCCTTCAAACCTCGGCAATCCAATCCCCAATCCCAAAGCAATTTCTAAGGTACTTTTGAGCGTTTCTGAGGTGAGGTCAATTTCTCGTTCAAATTGTTTGAGAGCGATCGCGCAGTCGCGCTCATTTTCTACAGGAGACTGTCGCGGAATCTGGACGCGATCGCGCCGTTTTGCTACCGCTTCATCCAATCCTCGGATGATGGAATGAGTGTCTTCTAAATCGACAAATCGGCGCTGAAATGCAGCATCGAACACTTCCCCCATCGAGCCTAATTCTTCTCGAATAGTATTGACTTTACTAACAACGTGCGCTAAAAATTTCAAGTCAGCATCATCTTCACTGGTAAAGTGAAAAACAATTACATCCCGCGCCTGACCGTGCCGGTCTAAACGTCCGTTTCTCTGGTCGAGACGGGCCGGATTCCAAGGAATATCGTAATGCAAAATAAGATGGGCCGTTTCTTGTAAGTTCAACCCTTCTGATGCCGCATCAGTCGCGACCAAAACGCGAACGGGGTCGTCAGGGTCATTAAAGGCTTGCTTAATCTCCTCCCGGTCTTTGTCCGGCAAACCGCCATACAAGACGCGAATGGCTTGGGGGTCTTTTTTGAAAGTTTCCTTGAGGCGGCGTTCCAGATAGTCTAGCGTGGTTTTATATTCAGTAAAAATAACCAGGCGATCGCTCTTAACCCACTCGGTGCCGTTGCGGAGATACTGCTTAATCAGTATCAGCAGGCGTTCCCACCGCTCATCTTCTGAGGGAGTTGGGAGTTGGGAGTCGGGAGTCGGGGGAACTAAATTTAATTGTTCCAAAGCCCTGTCAACCTTGGCAATTTCTTCACTCAGGTGAGGAACTAGAGGTTTTAGCCAAGCCCCTGTAGTTTTAGCGGCGTGTTGCAAGCGACCTTCCGTTTCGCGATCGTCATCCAAATCTTCCAAAGTCGCTCGTTTTGCAGCTTGAACTTCTGCCAGTTCTGCTAATTCGTCTCGCTCGATTCCTTCTTTAAAGCGATACCAAGAGTTCGCCAAGGTATAAGGGCAAGACAGCAGGCGTTTGTTCAGCACCTCCACGGCAAACGACCCGGCTAACTGGTCGGTTTTTTTGGCACTGGCAATTGCCGACTTGACAGCCGCGCGAAATTCCCCAAAAGCGGCGGAGAGTCGTTTTTCTTTGGCTCCAAAATAGAGGGGAATCGGTTCGGGGATGCGATCGCCAAACCGAGGCGCGCGGCCGGCTTGCTCGTCAAGCTGGTTGAGTTCTCGCTTGAGCCTGCGGACGACCACTTCTGAAATTCGTTGTTTAAGTGCGTCTGTAAAGTCGCTAGTTTGCGTAAATCTTACCGGGTCGAGCTGTTCGAGCAATCCAGAAAAACAGCGGGTGTGACCGTTGTGGGGCGTTGCCGTCAGAAATAACTTGTGTTCAAACCAAGGCGAAATAGAGCGCAACATTTTTGACAAGTCGCTGTCCTCGCCAAAGTTTGACGGCATCAAGTTGTGGGCTTCATCCACAATCAATAAATCCCAGGGCAATTGCGCTGAGCTATCTGGCTGGCTGCAAGCGGCTCGGAATTGCTCTAAGACATCGGGTTGGCGCAGGTAATGGTAAGAGGTGACGATACGGGGATAAGTCCGCCAGGGGTTGGCATCGAGTCCGAGGCGCTTTTGCAGGGCGTGAGTTTCGGCGCGATCGATGACGTCAAAAGTGAGGGAAAATTTGGCTTTCATCTCTTGCTGCCACTGCTTGCGGAGGGCAGCGGGACAGAGAATCAGCACCCGCCGAATTCGCCGGCGCAGCAGGAGTTCCGTCAGGATTAACCCCGCCTCAATGGTTTTGCCCAACCCAACGTCATCGGCGAGTAACAAGGAAATTCGGGGCATCCGCAAAGCTTTGAGCAGAGGGACTAACTGAAAGTCTTCCACCTGTACGGCTCCAAAAAAAGGCGAAGCGATGGGGGAGTGGGGCAGTGCAGCGGAGCGATCGGGGTTCAGGAAAGGAGAGAGTGCCGTCCAGCGAGTGGCCCGTTGTAGGGCATCAAAGTCGGCTTCAGGCATGGGGGGGTCAGTCGCGACTTGAGGGAGGGCGGTTGGTTCTAGGAGGGTGGCGTTGGGTTCCCGTTCCCAGATGAGGGTATCTTCTGAGATACCATCCGAATCAGTGTATTCTAAGCGAACGAGGTGCAGTCGGCCCTCCAGAGTACCATCGAATGACTCAACTGAGGCGACCAAAGCACGACGGTTGCGGACTGTGGCAAGCATCCCCACTCGTGGGGGAGTGGTTGAATTTGTATTGGTTCTGTGACTGGGTGTCATCGGGACCTCGTTGCTTTCTCTCTATTCAACAGTAACTCGAAGCAGTAGGCGTGCGCTCCCTTGTTCATGGGAGCTATGAGCGATCGTCTACCGAGCGAAACAACTTCGTAGTGACCTCTGCTTTTTGCAGTTCGATACATCTAGTAGTCGAATAATTTCCTCAGTGAATTATTTAACCAGACATCTAGATGTTTAGATGATTAAATCGCAAGGGTAATCTGTTATCTCCTTAAAAACCGCCTGTAAGAATGCCCTTTTAGCAATCTTCTCGCTTAAACCGCTTTACGTTTCATCGTTAATACGGACACTTTCGCGATCGCTTACCGCAGGAAGTAAGAACGCCCGTTCCAGAATTCGGGGTGCATTTAAGGAATGAAAAATAAATAAGGTGACTAATAGAGCAATAGTTTACCTTGGATCAAGGCTTCTAGGGTTTAATTGTGCAAGTTATGATTTTTCATTCCTAAGTGGTGACAGAGGTAAGATCGCTTTATGCCCCCCAACGGCTGCACGCTACAGGTCGCTTTCTGCAAGCTCACTCAACAAGCGATCGCCCTCCTGACGGCCCGCACCCCAACTGTTGCCCTAAACGGGTATCCCCAAATCTTGCCCTAGTGATGAAATAGTTTTTTGAGAGTATCAGATAAATGAGGCGGTGGGGACTCAGCCGTTTCAATCGGCACGATTGAGGCATCATTAATCCTCGCCGATCGCATAAGGGGCGATCGCTCTCATCATCGGCAAAAAAGTGAAAACCTCGACAGTTTTCCAGAGGCGATCGATCGCCCCCTGAGAAATAGTGCTGTACAAAAAAGACAGAAGCTTTGCCTGTCAAGGTTTAAAAATATCCAAACTTTTATTCCTTACCTGCTGAATATAGCATCAAACCCTAAATAACCTCATTCGCTTGCATCGCTAAGGCGATCGCTAATTTTTCCCTCAACTGCCGAAATAGCTACCACGCGGGGAGAAGCTAAATAGTTTTTCGCCGTTGGATCGCCGCTTCGCCCTTTGAAATTGCGGTTGGTCGCATAAACCCCTGTCTCTTCTTGAGTAAGTATCCCAAGTCCGGCATTAATACAAGCGCCACAGCCTGATTTGAGAATGGTGGCTCCCGCCGCTTCAAATATTTGCATATACCCTAAATTCTCAGCCTTTTGGCGCACCTCAAAAGAAGCGGGTACGATAAAAAGGCTGACACCAGGAGCTATACGGCGACCTTCAAGCACCTCAGCAGCTTGAGCGAGATCGAAAAGTTTTCCCCCGGTACAAGAACCAATAAAAGCTTTGGTAATAGGAATTTCTCCTAACTTGCTAATACCAATTACTTGGTCTGGTTTGGGGGGACGAGCGACCTGCGGTTCTAAATCGCTCAAATCAAACTCATAGATTTGTTCATAAGATGCCTCGGAGTCGCTACCAACGTCCTCAAATAAATCTTGACCGCAGTTTTGCAGATATTGGCGAGTTGTTTCATCAGGAGCAATTACCCCGCACATTGCACCGCACTCAATCGCCATGTTCGAGAGTGTCATGCGTTCTTCCATTGGCATCTGGTCGATAATACTGCCTCGGAATTCCATGACTTTCCCCGCAGCGCCGTCACAGCCAATTTTGCTGAGAATAAATAGGGCTTGCTGAAAAAGTGAGAAAACAGCATTTAGAAAGATGAGTGAATTCGAGTTCTCCTCGGCAATATAAGTTT
>NZ_JAUBSB010000114.1:0-7348 GCF_036702135.1 Microcoleus sp. LAD1_D3
GCCACTTTTATCAACGGGGGATGAGGGCTGTAACTCAGATTAGGTCTAGCTCTTAGCTCTCTTTGTCACCCCCCCAGGTTTTAGCCTGATATTATGGTGAATCCGCCCCTACAATGACTGTATTTTTTTTTAATGTAAAATTTTGTAGAGGGCATGGCAGAAGTTATCGAAGAGACTTGAGTTGATATTCAAGAGATTTGAAGGAGAGAGAAAGAGAATAGAAATATGAATAATTCTATGGAGAGGGGCAACCACGGGAGATTGCCCCTACAAAACACGGTTATGTAGATGTTGCGTGTCTAGGAGTGGAATAACTAAAGGGAGACTTGCGCGCCTTGAGTATCGAGGCCGATCGCCCTTACCTCAGCCTTTACCCCAAATTCCATCCAAGCAGCCGCCATCGCTTTCTCAACCGCAACAGCATTCGTAGCATCTGTTAAAGCCATAAGCGTTGGCCCGGCACCGCTAATTACCATTTCATAGGCCCCTGCATTCACGGCGGCTTGTTGCACCGCTTCATATCCCCGAATCAGAGATTGCCGATAAGGTTGGTGAATTTTGTCTTGGAGGGCGCAGCGCAGCCAGTTTTCATTGCCAGTTTCCAAAGCCCGCATCAGCAAACCGAGGTGTGCGGCATTAAAAATCGCGTCAGCCCGACTGTAATCTGCTGGCAAAACTTTGCGGGCTTCGGCCGTAGAGAGTTCAAAATCGGGGATGGCTACCACCGGCACAATATTTGGATGCCAGGGAATATCGCAAATTTCCCAGGAACCCCCCCCTTGCCCCCCCTTACTGGGGGGTTGGGGGGGTGGATTGCTAGCAGCAAGGCGACACCCTCCGAGTAAAGCGGGGACAACGTTGTCGGGATGTCCTTCAAGTTCGATCGCCAATTGCATCACTTCCACCTGAGTCAAAGGCTTTCCGGCTAACTCATTTGCACCGACTAACCCACCGACAATAGCTGTGGCGGAACTCCCCAAACCTCTAGCCAGCGGCACTTGCATATCTATATGTATGGCTACAGGGGGCGGCGATTGGTTGAGGCGATCGTATAACTTGACAAAGGCTAGATAAGCGAGATTGCTGTCATCTGCCTTGACTTTGGCAGCTTCTTTGCCTGTAACGGTAATTTTTAGTTTCTCCGTTGCTGAGGGTTCGAGTCGGGAGAATTGGAAGCGGTTGTAGAGACTTAAAGCGGCGCCGATGCAGTCAAAGCCGGGGCCTAGGTTGGCGGTTGTGGCGGGTACGGTGACGGTGACGGTGGAAGTTTCGGGCATTTTTTGAATAGTTAATTTGGAGTGTTTAACCGCAGATGAATGCGGATGAACGCCGATCGCAGGATATTATACTATGTTTTCAAAAGCCATTTATTCTTGCAGCATTTCAAGGTGCTTGATGGCATCTTGATAATCGTTGGTATTGCCATCTTTTTGATAGAGCTCCGCTGCTTTTTGATAATCGGCGATCGCCCCCGGTTTGTCTTCTAAGAACTCGCGGACTCTGGCGCGGTTGTAGTAGGCGTCGCCGTAGTTGGGGTTGATTTCAATTGCGCGATCGAAATCTGCTTTAGCTGCTGGATAGTCTTTGAGATTGCGACCGTGGATGATGCCGCGTTTATTGTAGGCTTTGGCGTAGTTGGGGTTGAGGCGAATAGCTTCGGTGTAATCGGCGATCGCCCCTTGAATGTCTCCTGCTTCTGATTTAGCTAAAGCACTATTGAATAAATCTTCAGCAGGATTTTGAACAAGATTTCTTTGAACTATTAAAGCTGAAGATTCAGCAGAAACAGCAGGGGATACATTACCCAAGATCGTCAAGATTCCTATAGTAGCGATTAAATTGTAAAATGATGATTTCATAAGTTAGGCAAAAATTTGAGCGACAGAACAACTAAAACTGGGCAACAAAGGGGAAGTTAATTCATCATTGCTCAACAGCGTAGCAATGAGCCTTAAACTTGCTTGTTCCCTGCGATAAACTTCTATTTGCTGCAACCGCCAATTCACAATCCAGTATTCCTGTACTCCTCGTACCGAATAGAGTCTGAGTTTCAAATCTCTATCCCGTCTTTCATTGTCTGCACCGAGGGAGAATACTTCAACAACTAACTCAGGTGCGGCGGTTAAATGGCCGGCTTCGTCTAGCAAGATAGCCAAGCGTTCGTTGCTAATCCAAACCACATCAGGAATGACACAATCAACATCTGTAAAAATCACCCCTGGACTAATTACTGATTCTCCTAATCCTGTTTTTTGTGACCAATTATTTAACTCTCTGCAAATGTTACCACAAACTTCTTGATGATTCCAGTGTGCTGCCCATGTCACAAATAACTCTCCATCAATAATTTCGTAACGATCGCCGTTATCGGGCAATAGTTCTAAATCTGCGGTAGTCCAGCGTACTTTATCAGATATTGTCTGGCTCATACAAGCACTCTTGATAGGTGATAGAAACATTCTAAACGATCGAGCTTCTACATGATCCACAGCTTGAAACAATCGGGCTACACTGACTTTCGCTTTTTGCAGGCGAGACTCAGAATATTGAAACCCGCCTGGGTGCGGGTTTCGTTTTTGTAGAGGCGATTTGGTATCGCCGAATTGTTCGATCGCCCAATTTAAAATTATTTAAAATTTCAAATCGCCCGATTACTTCAAAATAGTTTTAGAAGCAATCCGAGTTTTCTTGCGATCGGCTTCACTCAATTGTTCACCAGATTGCAAGCGAGTAGCAGAGGTTTGCAGCACAGTTGCGGCACTTTTATCGCCCATTTGCAGAGCAGTTTTCGCAGCAGTTTGCAGCATTGTCGCCGCGCCGGCCCGATCGCCCTGTTGCAATCTAGTTTCTGCCAGTTGAGTTTGGCGGTATTTAGCCAAAGCTAAAATGTGCTGCTGCACAGTCGGGTTAAGGGCGGGCTGATAAACTTTCAGGACATTAGCAGAAACTGCAACAGGATCGGAAAGCAAACTTTGACCGACAGTCGGATCGTCGTAGCGAATTTGCAATTGCCCGATCGCCTGTGTACCTTCGGGCAACTGTCCAATATAAATATTAGCCAAAACTACTCGCTCTATATCCTTCATTAAATCTCCCAGGCGCACCATAAAACGATCGCCCTCTTGCTGTACCGGTAATTCGATCGTATCTGGGGCAACTTGGGCGATCGGTTTGAGTTCGGCTAACCGCACTTTTGGCATTAGGGAAAATAGCAGATAAGCATTAGTCAAACCTACACCTTGGATGCGAGTAAATAGTTTGCCAAACTCGTCAACCGCATCTTCGGGACGCTGAATGTGTGCCAGAGCACCGCCGCCAGCGTCAGCAATCTTTTCCAAAATATCCTGGTTCCAGTTATCGCCAAATCCCAGAGAATTTAAAGTCATGTTGTAGTCAGCAGCCAATTTAGCCAACTTCAAACAGCGGCTGTCGTCGCCGTGTTCATTTTCGCCGTCAGTCAGCAGAAATGCCTGAGATATAGCTTCTTTTTTGCCTTTGCCCAACTCTTCAATACCTAACTTAATGCCCTCATCAATTGCTGTGCCACCGGCCGATCGCAATTGCTCAATTTGCCGTTTAATGCTGCTGGGATCTCCCACAATTTGATTGGGGACGAGGACTTTGGCTTTGTGGTCGAAAGCCACCGCGCAAAAGCGATCCCCAGGCTTCAACCTGTCTAGCAACCGTCCGGCAGCTTGTTTGACGGTTTCCAGGGGGCGTCCGCCCATCGAACCGCTGTGGTCGAGAATCAGGCACAGGTTTAAGGGTACGCTGGAGTCGATCGAGCTTGCCGTCGCAGACACCGAAATCGCTAGCTGGCGCTGGGTCGAGGGCGCAGCAGCGTCAAGGTTAGGGTCGTTGAAAACCGGGAGCAAACTAACTTTCATGCGGGATACCTAAAGATTGCGTTACTATTTCTTTAAGAATAGCTCCATCAGTTCAGGCAACATTTCGGTTATATGAACACACCAATTAAAGCTGTGCAATCGCCATACTACGGGGAAGGGAACTCTCGGACGCCACCTCCCGATTTGCCATCCCTGTTGCTGAAGGAGCGGATCGTTTATCTGGGGATGCCTCTGGTGCCTGCGGTAACAGAACTGATTATCGCTGAACTGTTGTTCTTGCAGTACGAAGACCCGGATAAGCCGATCAAAATCTACATCAACTCGACCGGCACTTCTGGTTACAGTGGCGAACCCGTCGGCTTTGAAACAGAAGCCTTCGCTATCTGCGATACGATCAGGTACATTAAGCCGCCCGTGCACACTATTTGCCTCGGTTCGGCAATGGGGATGTCTGCGATGCTTTTAGCGGCTGGTACAAAAGGCTTTCGGGCGAGTTTGCCACACGCTTCGATTGTGTTGCACCAACCCAAGGCTTACACGCGGGGTCAAGCAAGCGACATTCAAATTCGGGCTAAGGAAGTGCTGGCAAATAAAGCGACGATGCTTGAGATTTTTGCAAGCTGTACAGGCCAACCGATCGAAAAGATTACTAAAGATATGGATCGGTTGCTGTACCTGACGCCCCAGGAAGCTAAAGAATACGGTTTGATCGATCGCGTTCTTGAAAGTTCGGAAGAATTGCCGAAACCGCTGCCTGCTGGAGTCATCTAACTCGGCTGTGAAAGAAAGTTTTGAATTTTAAGTTTTGAGTCTTAAGTTAAAGAGTTCAAAATTCTCGCACCAGCGTTGAGAAGGACTAAATAAGCTCAAAATTCAAAACCCGAAATTCAAAACCCGAAATTCAAAACTCAAAACTACTCGTCAATTACCAACTAAACGGAGTTCCGAATTATGCCTATCGGTGTGCCAAAAGTTCCCTACAAAATGCCGGGGGGTTATGATACTCAGTGGATTAATATCTACGATCGCCTTTACCGGGAACGAATTATTTTCTTGGGCAGGGACGTTGACGATGAAATTGCCAATCAAATCATCGCTGTGATGCTCTATCTCGATTCGGAAGATTCAGGTAAGGATATCATTTTGTACATCAATTCCCCAGGCGGGATGGTGTCGGCAGGCATGGCTATTTTTGATACCATGCAGCACATTAAATCGGACGTGGTGACGATTTGTGTGGGCTTGGCTGCTTCGATGGGTTCTTTCCTTTTAGCTGCCGGTGCGAAGGGGAAACGGTTAGCTTTGCCTCACTCGCGAATCATGATTCACCAGCCTTCTGGGGGCACACGGGGACAAGCAACGGATATTCAGATTGAGGCGAAAGAGATTCTGCGACTGCGCCACCAACTCAACGGTATCTATGCTAAGAATACTGGCAAGCCGCTCGAGAAAATCGAGAAGGACATGGATCGCGACTATTTCATGTCCGCTGAGGAAGCCAAGGAATACGGCTTGATTGACAGAGTGATCGAAGATCGTCCGTAAGCTATTTTTGCGCTTCAGTAGTGCGGGCAACCCTCGCACTACAACCTAGTTCGCAGTAAAATATGGCAGAATCTTTACATTTAAGGATTCTGCCATATTTAATGGTATTATAAACGCTCATTCATGCTAGATGGATATTGCAGATTATTACCGACAGTTAGGACTGAGGTCTGGCGCGAGTTTATCGCAAGTTAAGGCCTCTTATCGGCAGTTAGCCAGACAGTATCACCCCGATGTGAATCCGGGAAACGAACAGGCTAAGAATAAGTTTATTGCTATTACTGAGGCTTATAAGTTCTTGGTGAATGTTGCCCCCCACCATGTTGCGGAGTCGAAAGTTGCCAATTCAACTGTGTCGCCTACTTGGACACCGGTGGATCAGGGGGTGAAAGCTCAACCCCAAGCAGTTAATGTGACTCGAAAACAGCCTCCCGTTCAATCTAATGCGGATCTGTCGGCGGTGGAACAAAAGTTAAAGCAAGATGCTTATTTTGAGCTGCAGCAGTTGCTGAAATATCAGAGGTTCCCACGGGCGATCGCCTTGATTGAGGGTTTGGCCCAGCGGGTTCCCGAAGATTTGGAGGTGCGTCAGTGGCAGGCGATCGCCTATCAGCGCTGGGGACGGCATTTGATCGAAGAAAAGCAGGTTGATAAGGCGAGAATTTATTTGAAAAAGGCTGTGAAAACTGACCCTCACAATCGGGCTTTGTGGGCGGAGGTTGAGCGGGATTTTCGCAGGTTGGAACAGATTTATTGAAGCGATGTTGCGTCCCCCTTTTGCAGGGGGTCTCCGTCGTAAATTTTTAATTTTTCTAAAATAACTTGGGTATTTTCAGGTCGGTTTTCCGGTAGCGGTTCTATCAATTCGTCGATCGACTCTAGAAGTAACGGGTCAATATCTACAGCTTGGTTCCTCCAATTAATTTTACCAGTTTTTTCATTAACGGGAAAGTCGAGCGGCTCTATGCCGGTTAATAAATGTACAAAAGTACGCCCTAGGGCAAAAAAGTCCGATCGCACGCCTGCTTTACCTAGAATTTGTTCCGGTGGGCAGTATCCAGCAGAACCTATGGGTATGGTATTTATCTCTACTTCTGTGGCGGCGCCGAAGTCAATTAATCTCAATTTCCCATGGGCTTCAACCATCAGGTTTGATGGCTTAATATCCCGATGCACTACATGATATTTGTGGATGTCCTGCAAAATATGAAGCATTTGTTGCAGCCAATCAAGAGCGAGCTTTTGAGAAACGGACTGTTTTTTAGTTAAGAATTCGGCCAAGTTTTCTCCGGTAATTTTTTCCATTATTAAACAAGACAATTTCTGGAAATTATGGGGAAGTTTAATTTGGAAATAACCGTCAGGTTCGACTTGCGGAACAGAACCCTTTCCGGCCAGCCAAATCAAAACTCGCGCTTCTTGCTTGAACAACCGAACTAAATCGGGATTGTGGGTGTGTTTCAAGACTTTTAAAATTTTGACCGTTCCCCATTCGTTTTCCCCGGTTCCCAAATCTTCGACTTCAAAGATGTCTGTGGGGCGTGCGGGATTGGGCGATCGCACTGGTTTAAGGATACGATAGCGATCGGCAATTAACAAATCCGTACCGCAAGCCTGACAATTTTGAGCAGCAGCAGGATTTTCGCGTTGTTCGCATTGAGGATTGATGCAGTAAATCATCGGCCTTGATACGTCCAGGACTGACGGATTTAACGAATTGATTCAATTATTAGCATAAAACCCAGCAGTTCTGACCTTACTACTGGGTTTATATTTACCGCCCATTTGGGCACACGATCACATTTAAGTCAAGGATTTAAGATTAATAGCATCGCGCTCTACCGATTGAGCTACCCCCCTGCGTTTGGTACAGGGGGCTGAATAGACCTCTTGCAAAATAATTTTATGATATAATGGAAAGTTTTGCTTGACTGGATTGAATCCCAACTATTAAC